>CANLPK010000009.1 GCA_947492885.1 Bacteroidota bacterium | reverse complement strand
CAATGCGGCCATTACCGTTTTGCCGGTTCCAACTACATCTGCCAAGAAGAAACCGTTGTATTTCAATAGCAACTCATAGCCTTGGTTAACAGCATCAATTTGATAACTTAGTTTTTTAAATTTCTTTAAAGGAATGTCGCTTATACTGTCCGGGTCATACTCGATGTTCTTCCCAAAAAACTCAATTAGAAATTTAACAAATAACTCAAAGGGAGTAGGAGACGCGTCTAAATACGTTTGCTTTAACAAGGCAGGTGCATCAACAGGAAGTATCGGGGTGCTTTGTTGCCAAAGGTTTTCAAATTCTGTATTGGCAAATTTCACGTTTTCATAATCTCTCAACTCAACATTCATTTCGTAATTGTGTTGCACATCTTCTAAACCTAAACCTTGTGCTGAAAGGTTCGAAGAACCCATTATCACCATACCGTTAGGGTTATGTTCATTGAAGTTAGGGGAAAGGAAAATATAAAACTTTGAATGCAGTTTCTTCGAGTTGTGTGCTCGGATTTCAATTCGTCCATCTGTGATATCGACAATTAGTTTTAGAATACCTTCTTCAATGCTCTTTCCGTATTTAGCATTGATGATATCTTTTTGGATGGATTCTATAAATGATTCTTTGGTGTCCTTTGCATTAAGATTAAATAAAAGTCCTTGCTTTTGTGCTAAGGCAATAAATGGGTCTACATTTATGCCTGCAATAATTTTTACCTTCAAGTTATCCGGAAAATGTTTGCGAATTGCAAAATAACCAGATGCTCTGAAATAGCCAATTACAGATTTAAAGTACTCTATATTTTGCATATGCTCAAAAACCCCAACAAATTTCTTGTAGAGAGTATTTTCGCCTTCGTTTGTAAAAAAATTGCTTGCCACGTCCAGGTTGTTTTTAATTTGATAGCCTTCACAATATTAAGAAAATGATACCGATAAAGAGCAAAAAAAACCTAAATTACTAATCCTGTTCTTTCGAGTGCTGAAAAGCAGAGTTTCAAAAGATCTTTGCCTAGATAGTTTAGGTAACGTTTAGAATTTTAACTATCAATTTTTTGACATGGCTTCATTAAGACAATTCGTTGAAAATTCGATAAACTTATGCGCTCTAATTTATCTAGAATAAATTTGGGTTATTTAAACTCTTTTTTATCTGAAGAAATGTCTTCAAATTATTCCCCTCATAATATTGTGTTAAAATGTTTATTGACCTTCTATGATTGGCTTCAATTGCCTCTATGCTCCAATCAGGGTTAGTGATAAAAATATAATTCGTATTGGCTCTAGTTTCAATTGCTCCTTGATACTTGACCTTTTTCTCCTTAAATAATTTATTACTTAATGATGAGTTTTTATTCTTATCAATTAAGGATAAATTACCTAATCTATGAACCCACTCTTTGTGTTTCAATAAGTCTATTTTCCATTCAGTATCATCTATTTTTTGAGGCATTAAATGTTCAATTGATGATGAATCTTTATTATATTGAAGAATGGTTGCAGCATTACCCATTAATAAATCCATTTTCAAGAGTAGGTATCTTGTTTTATTTACCCTTGTTCCAGAAAAACCACCCCACTTTTCGGTATCAAGTAAAGAAACAAAATCTTCTATGTTAATTGGTTTTTCTGATGATATATCTTCGTCATAAAAATCATATCTAAGGCATGGATCATTCAAAAAATCTTCAACTGCCTCATCTAAACTCCTCTCTTTCTTTTTAAATGTTTCAAAGTAGGAATCAATCCGGCGCAAAATAGTAAATGTTCTTGTTTGTGATTGACGACGTCCTAATAACCAGCCAATTGAAAACAAATTATCAATTTTAATTAGAAACTCAATAATCTGTTTATCACCGAAACATTCTCGATAATGCATTAAGGGTGTTAAATACTGACTACCATAAACACTAGAGAGTATAAAATTTAAATTCCCGAATAAATTTAAACTCTCCCTATTTGAGATGCTACCATTGGTAATGTTTTCATAGTGTTTAAGATATTTCTCAACATAATCAAGCGTTTCAGTACCTTTCACAAGCAAGTTACGCTTAAACATAAATTCAAATGCTTTTGTTAAACTTTTATTGTCATCGCTTCTGTATTTCATTTTGATAAAAACGAGTGACCAAAGGAAGTCGTCAAAACCTTTGTAGGGCGCTGAAATTGAATTTTCGAAATCTGACCATTTAGTTGCATATAGCTTTCTTAATTCAGAATTTTCAATTACTCTCAAGTTTTGTGCCCTCAAAATATCACTGACTTGCAATTGTAACCCCCTACTATTTAAAACTGTAAATAGGTTGTAAGCATCATCCAAATTATTCGGTGTAGCAAGATATAAAGCCAAAACTTTCGTAGATAAATACCTGTAAAAATCAGCTAAGTATTTTTCTTCACTTCCTGGATATTCTGAAAACTTTGAGTCCCACCATTTTTTCATAATTAAAATCCCGTTGGCCATACTTCTTATGGAGGCACCAGATTTATGATTTTCAGATATTTGTTCTAGCTTTTCTATTTGTAATGTTCCATCCATTTCAATGATATACTTTTCTAGAAAATCTTTATCATCTCTTATTTCAAATTCGATTCGGTTTCTTTCCGGTATATTATTATAATCATCGGCTTCTTGCACCAATCTTTTCTGCACATTACCCTTTAAATCATTCTTTTGTGAAATGTCTCTAATGACCCCATGTAAAAGATAAAGAGTGATAAAACGTTGTTGACCGTCCAATATATCTTGATAAGTGTACTCAACATTTTTCGAAGATTTTTCATTGCGGGTGTTCCAAATCATACAACCAAGGAAATATTCCTTATTGCTATCATTTTCCATCGCTTTGCTAACATCTTCGAGTAAAGCTAAAATTTGTTCTTCACCCCAAACATATGGTCTCTGGTATTCCGGGATGTTAAAAAATTGTTCCGGGCTGAAAATATCTTTAATGTATTTTTTACCGGTAATTAGTGTGGCATTGTCCATAAATGATTGTTGTAGTCTACAAGGTTGTTTTTTATTGTCTAAAAACGAGAGATTCGAAGCATTTTTGTAATAAAGTTTCGAAACAATGTTGCAAAATAGTGCTTAAAGTTGAAATTGTTTAATTACTTTTTTTCTTTGAATTTGAGCCTCTTCCTGCTAATTCCTTCACCTATAACCTCCCAAAGTTCCTAATTCCATTACCTCCTCTCTCAAAAACAGGGAGTCGAACCCAAAAATTCCGCTAAACTCATTTCCCCTTCCAAAATAAAAAATCAAATAAATCCCTTGATTGCATTGAGAACTATTATATTTGTTTTTTAATGTTTCGGACACGGGTTCGACTACTCCCGGCCCCCGAAGAAAAGCACTTCACCTCTACTTCACCTAATATTTCATAAAACCTTGGAAGGCCATTATAGAAAGGCTTTCAAAAAACATGTTGACTCCCGACAGCTCCACATCGCCCGCCAAAGCTCCTAGAGCGACGGCGGGCTTTTTTGTTGGGGATTAGTAAACCCTTCACTAGTAATGGTTATGAAATTTTGCTTCTTTATTAACTTTCATATTTGTATGCATTTGTTTCACCTATGTGTCACCTATTGCAATAAAAATGGTCAAAGGTGAAGCAGAATTAAAATATGAATAATACCTCAGGATTAAGCTTCTAATTTCACCACCAAACCAAATAATGTAGGCTTGACGGAAAGCGCCTTCAATCAACTAATCATTTTATTTTGAGGATTAATGAATTTCAAACACCTTACCACACCTTTGCGTTTGCGCTTATGGGAACAACACCGATAGAATAAAGGATAGATTGCGATTGATACCAATGCTATATTTTTGCATTTAGAGTATTTAACTCATCACATCATCGTTACCAATAGAACAACTATAAATGTGGTTTTTTGCTAGTATCCGCAGGTTCTTTAAGATCAATTGGGACTGGGTCATTAGCCTTTTCAGCTTTCTTGGGATTTTCAGGTTTTGTTACAACAGGCTTTGTACTTTTGGTTTTCCCCTTTGTATCATCTTTATTACTCTTAACTGAAGGAGTCGAAATTGGTGTTGTCTTAATGTCTTTAATCATTTTTAAAGAATCAGCCTCCTTAGCCTTGGTTTTATATTCAAGAGAATCATTTTGTCGTGGTGCAGATTCACTTCCATTCCCGTTAGTTGTTTTCGGCTTGTAGAATACAAATCTAAAAACAAGTCCTGAAACAATAATGATTGACAACAAAGTTGCTATTGCTAATCGCTTTCTTTTGCTAAGTATTGATTGTAAGCTACGCCCACCATTACTTCCTGCATTTTTTAAAGTATTGTCGTTACCTTTCGGTACATCTTGAACCTGTACCACGGAAACGGTTACATTATCTTTACCCCCATTGGCTAATGCGGCTTCCACCAATTTTGCAGAAGCTTCAGATAGAGCTGTGTTTTTTAGGATTTGAGCAATATTCTCCTCCGCTACCATTCCTGTTAGGCCATCACTACAAAGCAGGAAAATATCATTATTCTCCGGTTTAAATGGAACCACGCCAAGTTCTGGCTTTATAATCTCATCGGAACCTAAGGCACGAAGTATTTGATTTTTGTTGGGATGTTTTTCGGCCTCCACTTCGGTGATCTCCCCGGTGTCGACCAGAAATTGAACATAGGAATGATCTTTGGTGAGCCGAGTTAATTTCCCTTTTCTAAATAAATATATTCTACTGTCTCCCACATGGCAAGTCCAAGCGAAACCGTCGGTAGTTATAAGCAACAGAACACAAGTAGAGCCCATTCCTTTTAATTGCGGGTCATACACTGATCCGGCAAAAACTTGTGTGTTTGCAAACTTCACGGCATCAACTAACATTTCTCCGACATCTTCCACTTGTTTTTTATTTACATATTCAATTACACAATCAACCCCAATTTTAGATGCCGTTGCTCCACCTAGATGACCTCCCATACCATCACAGACAACATATAGGTGACCATTAGGAGTCAACGATTGCCCCATACAATCCTCATTGGATTTGCGCACTAAACCCACATCGGTGCTATTAAAATTAATAATTTTCATAGATATTATAGATTAAAAACCAGTTGAATATTCCCCATTTTAATTAAGTCGCCACTCGTAAGTTCGGTTGCGATAAAATTAGCATCCGAGATGGATGGAATTTTCCGCCCATTGATATCGGTTCCATTACCACTTCCATTATCCCAAATAAAAAATCGACCTTCTAATTGCGAGGGCGACATTCCTGGTCCCTTCTCGAAGGCGATGGTAGCATGAAGTCGAGATACCGTTGTGTCGTTAATATGCAGTTGTGTTTTGGAGGCATCCCTACCAATGTTAAAGTCAGGTGTGCTAATTGTAACCCTGTCGCTTTGAGCATTAGTTAAAGAAGGAGGCCGAGGTAAGGCTTTTAATCGAATGGCTCTTTGTTTAATGTCTTCCATTTCCAGAGCCGTTATCTTATTATGCTCCTCCTCTTCTTCCCTCCTTTTCTTTTCCTTTAAGTGAGCTTGCTGCTGCTGTGCTATCGCATCTTCATTTTCTTGTCTTATTCGATCCATCTTTGCAGCCACCTCCATTTTTTCACTGGCACGCTGTTTCGATTTTTTTCGCATGAATATATATACCAAGAAGATTGCTCCTAAAACAATAAACGCCACGATAGCCCATAGCCAAGGATATTTTTTAAACCAATAAATAATTCCTGGGGATTGGAAGCTGAATTTATTTATATCAGAACCAGAAATAACAATCTCAGCTTCATGAATGGAGCCATCTGGTTTAGCATAAGTTTGATAGGTTAACTCATAAAACAATCCATAGCAACGACTATTTACACTTACCAACATTTCATTCAATTTTTGTAAGCCTTCCACATTCTTAGTTTCTTCAACATCGGCATGTGAACCATAGGTATCATGACAAATTTTTTGCAAATTGTATTTAGCCGTCATTAGCTGATAACGTAATGCATAAATAGGTATATCTGCTTTTCTAGAATCAGTGATGACTTCCGCATCATCATATTTATCATTATAAATATTGCTAAATTCTGCACTAAATACAAATATTGCAGGTGCATTGGCACCTCTCTTCGAAGAAAGAAATTGCACCCCTTCTGCGAGGGCTTGAAAAAGTTCGGTAGAATGAAGTTTTATTCGATTGCCTATTTTTGGCGCTTCAATATTTGAAATTTGCTTTTGCAATTCATCAATATTGTCAGTGCCATTGCCTTCAATAATCTCGAGCACTTTTCCATCAGAAGGACGAGTCCAATCAAAAGTTGCTAGAAAAAAACGATCCCCCTTTTTTAAGGCATAAGGCAAGGCCTCTTTTAGCATCTTTTTAAAGTAATCGCGAGGTGGCGCATACTCGGGCCATACACTATTTTCGAATAGGATAAGAATATCCTTTCCTGAACTGACCGAATCTTTCAATCGTTTTAGTTGCGATGGCACCCGAGATGCATTTTCGAGTAAGGCATAACTCGATGTGTTTTTTACTTCAGGATTGCGATCGAAAAATTGAATTTTTATTTCCGGGAAATTCGACTGGTCAACGTTTTTAACAATGACCGGCTGTGCTTCGCAAAAATTAGCGAGCCACATAAAAATGAGCACCACAAAAAAGCTAACTGTTTTCATCATATTAATAGGCTACTCTTACTAAAAAATCGTTACTGCCAAATTTTATTTTATCGCCATCGCGAATTTCAACCGTGGCACCTGGAAGAAGCTCTATTCCGTTAACAAAACTAGAGTTTGTAGTCATCTCATCACGCAAGAAAAGAGCATTGTTTCGAAAAAGTATTGTTGCATGATGTGTAGAGATGGATCCGTCTTGAATAATTCGTACCGAACAAGAAGGCTCTCGACCCACTTTGTTCTGTCCTTCAAATAAGCGATAATCTACACCCATCTCATCTATGGTGAACGACACTAACCAGCCTACCAATTTTCTACTATTCCTAGTGCCCGCCGCTTGTGAATCTTCACCATCTTTTGAAGGTACCCTAATCATTGTACGGTCATCGTTAGTCGCAATGAATGGTCCTTTGTTTCCAAGATTGATTGTACTTTGATCATTCCCATTCAAATTCATTGGGCTTGCTTTAGCACTCGGCTTTACTATCTCGGTTTTATCGTCGTTGCCCGTGTTATTAGAACTAGTAACTGTTCTGGTGCTGCTTTCATTACAATAAGGACATTCACTTAAAGAAGATGCAAAATAATGGCCTGAAGAGCACTTTTTAAAAGAGGGATTTGTCATATGGAGGAATTTTTTGAGTAGATTAATTCTAAGTATTTAGGAGGCTTGAACTTTACAAGTTTACTATTTTTTCGCAATAAACTATTAAGACTTATGGTGTGAATTATTATTCTTGATTGATAATTTTAATTAAATGTCCGCTATTCTCGCACCTACTCTGTTGTCACTTTATTTGTCTATTCCAAATCAACTTTATTATTCATTGTAGGAAAATCAATCCTCAATTATTTCAATCGATTGTGTCATGGGGTTAATAGCGAAATGTTGCTTGATAGGAATTTTAAATTTTCTATCAAAAATAGAAACATCAGCCATTCCAGATACATAGTAATTTAATGAGCCCCTAAGCAACTTATCTAAACTTATCAAACCCATATTTAAATTATCGATATACACCTTGCTTTCAATTCTTTCCGTGGCATTAACCTGTATTTGAAGCTGAAGTGGTAATAGGCAAGTACCCAAAACTTGCGAGCTATTTGCATCGGCATAAACGTCGAAAGCCATCGTATCTATAGTAAAGGATACGGGTAAGGTATTTACAAAATTAAATGTTAAAGCCAAATGTGTAGTTGATGGTGTAAATTCAAGAATTTTCACCATCTTGAGTGTTAAGGTAGCTTTGGAAATAGCCTTCTTTACTGATGCGTCGATTATTTTTTTTGTACTTAGCCATAACTCTTGCTTTTCGTTTACACGAATATTAAAGAAAGTGAATTTCCCAGTCATATGCACTTCTATTTTTATCGAATCAGTTTTCATTAATTCATTCATGTCATCAGTAATTGAGTCGATAAATAATCTAAAGTTAACTGGGAAGGTAGAAATTGATTTTTCAGCTAAGTTAATGGATTCATTTGCCTCACCTTGAGCAACTAAGTGATTTTTATAATACATTTTGAATTCAATATCCTTGCCTGAGATTGAGATACGTTCTTTATTCGCTATTTGTATACTCGCCTTTCCACAATAAACTCCACTATCCATCGAAACAAATTCAAGATCATGAATGCCCGAGAATACAGGTTTCTCAAAAGCGTGAAATCCGAAGTACGCTGAAATGATCATGAGTATTATCACAATGATTATGTATAGGCTTTTTTTAAAATGTATATAATTTTTTACTTGGAACATTCTTTTTGATAATTAGTGCGCAAGTGATTCCGAGAACATACGGCCCGCTTTCCAGAATAGGGATGTGAACTGAATAAGGTGGTGAAAGTATTGTAGGCACCTTCTTTCAGCTTCATTCTTTCCCACAATACAATATTCTGGCAAGCATCGTAACCAGCAGCCAATGCTAAATCGATTCCTACCATATCGCAATGCAACTCATTTTTCTGATTGTAAGGCGTTGCTAAAAGTTGTCCTACCATGGCGGAAATAGCACCCATCGTACCAAAGGAGTTTGCAGTTTTAATTCTACTAATCTGATCGTGGATATGACCTAATTCATTATGAGCAATTTCATGTCCTATAATACAAGCAAGTTCATCGTCGGTTTTGCAAAATTTGTACATTTCAGAGGTTACGAAAATATTACCCCCTAAGGTAAATGCATTAAGTAAAGTAGTATCTAATAGATAAATATTATACTGAAAACCCTTAGGGGTCGAAATTTCAGCCACCAAACCACCCAAAATATCTTGTAATTTTTTTAGGGATGCCCCCTCGCTAACAAACCGATATTCTTTTTTTATTTTCTCTAATGATGCGGCCCCCACGGCTTTCTCATCTTGAATCGTCACTTCAGTGCCAAATACATCAAGCATCTCTTTTTCTATATCTGAGCCAAAATTGATTCCCGTAGAAACGCCATCGGTTTCCATACAAGAAAAATCATAATTAACCTTTGATTTATCGGCTTTAACTTGTTGGGCATTAACTAACGATATACAAAATCCGAGATAGATAAGTAATGTGGAAATGATGGGCTTCATAATCTATAGTGCTCTTTGGTAGTTATTATATTATAAATTCTAGTAATGAAAAACTAAGTCACTTACTTTTACTTCAGTGTAGGAATGTATAAGCTTGTTTTCGTCTACACCAATTCTAATTTTAACATTACAATCTTGATATTTCTCTAATGACGGCCGATAACAACTAAAGTTAATCCAATAATTCCAAAACGACAAGCCATTAATATTCTCTTCATAGGCTATGGAATTCTGATGAATTACAGATTTGCTATTGGTATAATCACTTGAACTAAAGGCGTTGTTAATATCCGTAGGTGTTACATTCTTCAGACTAATATATTGGTCAACATTTTCCGAAAAATAGGTAAATGCATTAAAATTTTGATTGTTCATATCGGTATAGTAATCATTAATTAAATTACTTACTTGTTCCATCGTTAGGATATTTGCTGGTGCTTCTTCTTTTGATGGGGGTGCATCGGTGGCATAATCCGGTTTAGCACTTGCGGAAGGAGCTGAGGCAACGCTATCTAGAGAATATATTTCGGTTACGCTACCTTGAAAATCGCTGTTATTTGACCTTTTCATAACGGAAACAATGAGTCCTATTAAAACAACCACCCCTAATACAATTTTAAATAAATTGTTACCCTTTCGAGCCTCCTCCGCTTCATTTACAACTTTAATAACAGGTTCAACCATTGGTTTTTCAACTCGCTTTTTACGCACTTCCTTCACCTTGGCTTGCAGAATGGTCGTCTCCTGTGTCGTATTCTGGCGCTGACTATTCAATGCCTCTCTCATCTCTGCGATGGTTTGAAATCGATCTTCTGGTTTCAAATTCATTGCCAACATCACTACCGAAGCGAGGGTTTTGCTTACCGAAGTATTTAGCGTTTCCGGCGAAGGAATTTCTTCAAGTGTGCGGTCGGTAGCTGCGATGGGTTTGACCCCGGTAAGAACAAAATAGATTGTTGCTCCCAACGCATAAATATCCGTATAAGGCCCGCGCTTGGCCTTATCGCTATATTGTTCTAGCGGCGCATATCCTGGAGTGAGGATGGCTGTTTGGGTGGTAGTGTAGCCTTCAGCAAACTGTCGGGCCGAGCCAAAATCGATGAGCACGGATTTTCCTTCTGGGGTGACGATAATATTATCGGGTTTAATATCTCTATGCAGCATGCCTTGCGAGTGCACAGCCTCCACCGCATCCAATAAATGTAATATCAGGGCAATGGCTTTTCCAGAAGGCAGGGCGCCTTGCTTGCTTACCAAATCTTTGAGCGTTTGTCCAGTAGCAAACTCCATCACAAAATAGGCGGTATTGTTCTCCTCAAATACATCGGTAACGCGCACAATGCCCGGGTGATTAAATTTCGCTAAGCCTCGAGCCTCCTCAATAAAACGCTGTTTAAAATAATCGAAGGATGCATCCTTTACCCCTTGCGATTGGACTGTATTATTGGCGCCACGGGTTGAGTTACCTCCAATAAACAATTCTTTAATGCAAACATTATTACCTAACGCTAAATTTTCTGCTTTATAAGTAATTCCAAAACCACCATGTCCAAGGCCATTTGTAATATTATATTTCCCTTGTAATATGGTGCCTGGCTCTAATTCTTGGTGGAGGTTCATTAATTGCAAGTTTTATTATAATTGTTTTTGATATGGTTCTCAATGCAATGTGCTCTCTGCTTGCTGTATGGATGAGAACGAAAAAACTTTTCTACTTCACTACCATTTTCCTTTTCCGACATGCGATTCCAAAATAGAATAATTGAACACTCTATATACCCTACATCAGCGGCTAAATCTAATCCGTGTAAATCGCAATCAGTTTCATCCTTTTGGTTGAATGATATGGTTAATATGCTCGTTGCCATTGCAGCAAATTGTGCCAACTGATCACCAAAAACCGCCTTTAGTGCCGCCTCTTTACGCAAGGCCTTATTTATATGCCCTAGTTCATTATGATAAATTTCATGACCAATAATGCATGCTAGCTCATCATCAGATTTAACAAAATTGATAATTCCTGTTGTCACGAATACTTTTCCACCCGCAGTAAAGGCATTTATTTCATCACTTTCGATAACGTAAACTAAATACTTAAACCCTTTTGCACTATCGCCAATCGTATTAACTAGCCGATTGAAAATACCTCCAATCCTTGAAACGATTTTAGCATCGTTTACAAGTTTGTATTTTTCTAGAGTTTGTTTATATACCTCATCGCCTACCTTCATTTCGTCTTCGATACTGAAGGGGTTTGTACTTGAACTTATCGCATCATCTTGCATTTCGCTACCCACTTTAATCATATCGTCCGCACCATTTCCTTCATTTAAGCAAGCGAGATCATAGGAGCGAATTTTCCTCTTCTTTACCTGATTCTCAGCGGTTGTAGAGTCTTTTTGAAAAATAGTGCTAACCACTTTTTTTCCGGTGGGGTTTACCAATAGAAAATAGGCGAAAAAGGAAGTTGCTAAGAACAACGATAGCACTTTCCAAAACATAAGCCCATTTGACTTCCCAACAGAACTAGCTGCTGGTATTGATTGTTGCACTGCATAATCTCCTGTAAGGGCTTTTTGCCAATCAAATGAACTATCACCTAATATTACATTATCACCCGCGCTTAATCGATACTGTTCATTAATCTTCTTGCCATTCACAAAGGTCCCATTCTTTGAGCCTAAATCATTAATAAACACCTTGCCATGATTGTTAATTTCTAACTGGGCATGATTAGTAGAAACTGAGGGGTTACTAATAACAATGTCGTTGGCATTGCCTCTTCCTATGGAAATAAAATGCATATCTTAACTAGTTATTACTTTTTTCTAATTTACTAAGTGCAAAAAATATCGCGATAATCATCAACACATCAATTAATAAGACGACCGTCATATTTGCCGATAAAGAAGGAAACCATTGCATCATATCATTATTATAGAGGTTAAGATTTATTGGAGCCATAAAGAGGTCTTGATTCCGTCCTGAGTCTTGAATTCTACTTAAGCCTTCTGTGCCCCACCTACCAAACGTAATATAACTTAGCATTTCAGTAAAATGACTCTTCAAGGGAGAAATAACTCCGGCAAGAATAATTTGTGGCATTAAGGCTACCGGCAAAATTGACATAACCTCCTCGGCACTACCGCTTATTGATGATAAAAGTAACCCAAATAAAATTGCTGATGCACTAATAAATAATAGAAAGAAAAGTGACTGCACGAAATTCATCATATTATCTGCATAAAACAATTTAAGCATACCCAGAAATATTAGGAGCTGAGCTAAGGAAATGATGGAAAGTACCACCCATTTCGATAGAAAATAATTCCCAATACTTAAATTATACATTCGCTCTCGTCGATAAACAAATTTTTCGGCAATGATCTCACGAGCCGAATTACTTACACCAAACCAAATGGCAGCAACTGCCATAAAGAAAATGACTCCGATGTTCGCGCGTTCTTCACTAATTTCTATACCTTGTGGATTCATGTATTTAACAATCTCTATCATATTTGGGAATACTAACATGAGCAAGATGGCAATAAGTATGGGCTGAAAGATGAGCAATGCTAAATTCTTTATATTGCTTACTTTCAAGTGAAAATAACGGATGGTAAGCCAATAAAATTGGCGGAACAAATTTGTGTTTCTATCCCTTTGTATTTTGGAAGGAGTTGTCACTGCTTCATCGGGTACCGAACGAACCCACTTACTATTCCAGTCCTTAGAACTTTGCTCGGAGTGTAATAAGGCATATACTTCAACAATATGTTTCTTCTTAAAATGATTTAAGAAATTTTCTTTCGTACCGTCATATACATGATAACCGTGCGTACCTAAGAAAATAATTTTATCTACAAAATCTAAATCTTCTGGTTTATGAGTTACCATTACTACGGTTGTGCCTTCTTCACAAAGATTTCGAAGACATTTCAGAAACTCTTCAATGGTTTCTGGATCAAGCGGACTTGTTGGCTCATCAAGAAACAAGATACTCGGCTTATTTAATAATTCCACCGCTATGGAAATCCGTTTTCGTTGGCCTCCGCTTAAACTAGCAACCTTTGTTAAACGTATTTTCGGGTCGTTAATATTTAAAGAAGTCAACACCTGATTGATTCGACCATCAATTTCTTCATTTGTTACATCGTCAGCCAATCTGAGCTTAGCAGCATAATAAAGTGTGTCGATTACATTTAAGTCAGGGTGAACAATATCGTCCTGAGGAACGTAGCCAATTTTTTGCTTTAAGAGCGCATAGTGTTGTTTTAATTCTAATCCAAATAAATATACTTGACCACTCGATGCTGGACTATCGCCATTGAGTGCTTTAAGCAAAGTAGATTTACCGCAGCCACTAGGCCCCATCAAAGCCACCATCTGCTGCCCTTGAATGGCCACGTTAATGGTTTGTAACCCTACATTTCCATTTTTATATACCTTACGCACATTCACAGCTTGAATTGCGTGTTCTTTGGTAAGATCTCTACTTTCGGCATAGAGTGAAAAGGTATGTAACCCAATATAAATAATATCATCCGGGGTTATTTTTACTTTTGAATTTGCCTTAATTCGATTTTGGTTAACGAAAGTTCCATTCAAACTCCCGAAATCCTCTACAAGGTAATCATTGCCTTTCCTTTCGATGCTCGCATGCTTTCTTGATACCACAGAATCATCAATTACAATATCGCAGTCGAGATGACGACCTATGGTAATTTGCGATTTATTTTTTAGATGAGCCGCAAGTCCCACCTTGTTTGACCCTGTATTGGCACTTGGCACTGAAGCTTCGGACACGCCTTCTTCTATAGTAATTTCAGCCAGCGCATTATGTGTTAAAGTTAACTTATCACCGATAGTGAGCGCATATTTCTTTTTTGGCTCCATTGGAGCGCCGTTTATCCATGTTCCATTAGTACTTCCCAAATCTTCGGCAAATAAGGCCTGGCCTTCTATGAAAAACCGAAGATGCCGTTTTGATACCAATTGATCTTGAATGACAAAGTTCCCTTCTGTATTCCCTTCACGCCCAATAACAAGTTGCTCCCCTTCGTTCAATTCAGAAGCGTATTTATTCCCCTTTGTAACAATTCGAATACGTAACATAATTATGGATAATATATTTAAAATAAGTGTTCAAACAATCTATTCCAGTGGCTTTGACTTTGTTCCTCTTCAAACTATCTACTTCAAATGATTAGCCCAACAAATAATAACCCAATTTTTATAGCCAACACATTTTTATTAGAAGACTAACACAATTAATTTCAAATTCATATTTTCATCAAGTAATTTAATAATATAACTAGATTCTAAATTGAATTTTGAATTAGAAGTAAAATCCAATTGATACTACAATTCCTCCTGGCGACATTAACTTCATAGATTCTTTTGTAGCATCCAATATGGGAAACCCCGATAATTGCTCATATTTTTTATCAGCAAATGCATAGGAATACCCTAGTGAATAATATACTTTTCGTTGAGCATTGGGGAGCAATAGAATTGCTCCATAGGCATTAAATTGAGGCAAATAGTTTCCAGTTACAGGGTCACTACTTCCATGAGTGGTGGCTAAATCCTCGGATATATTTTTTTTGCCAAGATTGTACGTGAATCCTAAATCGAAAGCCACCATTTCCCGTCTTGGAGTAGTGAAAAGTTTAAATCCTGCATATATCTTATTGCCCCATGTTGCGTATCCATAGCCAGCGCCTATGGCAATTTGGTTTCTGAGAAAGAAATCGAGTTCCGCACCTGCAACACCCACTTTATTGTTGATTCCAGTACTTAGGTCTAAGGCAAGTCGGGGCCTTGTTATTTTGGCATGATCTCTCTGAGCATGATTACTGTTACTTTTTGAGCTTGATGTTTTTTCTTTATGGCTTGATGTTTTAGCACTCTTAGAGGCTTTTTCTTTCTTCGGTACAGTATAAGTATATTGACTATTTAAATTTGAGCAACTGCTCTTTACGGTTAACTTAATTAGGTCTCCATTTTTTAATTTATAGTTGGATAAATTCTTGTTGGAAGAAATCAATTTCATGTTTTTCCCATTATACCATTCGTATCTAAATACAATTCCCTGCTTCTCATATTCCAATGCATCATCAGAGTTAATTACTGGGGTTAGATTGAATCGATGTTTGATCTTAGTTACTTTAATATCAATATCTCTGATCTCATATCCATAGTCTTTCACTCGAATTCTCTTAGTAATTGTTGGCGACCGATAACATGAGTTTTGCGAAAATAATTCGACTGTAATTTCTTCCGACTTTTGCAAAAAAGAAGCCAAGGCAATATTTGCAAATATTATTTTCTTCTCTCTGCTTCTTTGTGAAGTTAACTGCCCATTTTTATTTTTGAGGGTAATAACCCATTCAGAATTGGCATCTAATGCAGGCCCCACAATGTTCAGAACAAGGTCGTTGCCAGGGCACAATTCATCCACCGAATTAATAATATTAGGGGTTGGGGCCATTGGCTTAACAGTTACGGTAAAGGATCGAAACTGAGAGATCACCTTATTATTTTTCATAATCACTAAATAATAGGTAGTAGTGACGCTTGGTGAAACATCGAGAAAATTACTTTGTGTTTTTAGAATGTTTTGAAAGGACGTGTTATTAGACCAAGCCCAATAAGCATTTTTGCCTAAGGTCCCCCCTGAAAATGTTAAATGAACATTTGAATTTGCACACTGTTCTGATGTAGGGCCATTGATTTGATTGGGCAAATATGAAGCGGTATCTACATTAATAGTATAGGATAGATAATTATGTTCTTTGACCCCTTGAGAAGTTGTTAGATAATAGGTTGTAGTATAGTCAGGAGCTACAATTAACTCTGATGTAGAGCTTATTAAATTGTTACACGGGGTTTCAAAACATGGTGACAATGACCAAATCCAATAATCTTGTAATGACAGTGCATAGGTGCCTCCAGGAGTCAAACTTACACTAGTGCCCGCTCTAATGAAGCCACTTTTATCTGCACTAATAAAAGTGGGAAGAATAGTTTTCCAATAACCAGTGCCTTTAAATTCCCAAGAAGGATCGCTTGAACTTGCTTTCGAGAAGTATATCGCGTTCTCTGTAAGTTTAAATTTAATAATACCAGAGGAGTTGTAGGTTTGAAGATAGATCACTTGGGGATTACCTTCTCGCGAAACCTCTGTAAGTATAACCGATTTCCCTTCAATTTCCCAACTTGAATAACCTGTTTTTTGGAATTTCATATTGGAATAGTATCCGCCAGTTCCAATCCAAGTATTAAATGATTGCGAAAATGATTGAATAGCGTTGAATAAGACAATCAGAATTAATAATTTAGAAAAAATATTCAATATTGTCTTCATAAATTTCTAGGTTTTTTTTTAGTCTCTAATAACAGATTAATACTTCGTTATAAATTTCTAGTAACAAAAACAGTTAGTCTCTCGGCATTATCAGAATAATCACGGAATGTAATTTTATTGGCTGAATTATAATAATAAACGGAATTATTTTCTGTTGACGAAGAATATCCTTTTGAAGTGAGGTAAGTCCCTAATTCCGTTCGAAGTTCATCTCTTTTACCAACACCATTTTTATTGAGATAAATATCATACCCATAATCAGTCGCATTAGCATTGGGGTTGTATCGATACCTTAGCTGATCTTCTGAATAGAAACCTTGGTCTACCGTTTCATAATATGATTCCTGCCAAACCCCATTAGCATAAAAATCATAATATGCTGAGCCATTGACTCTGTTAAGTTTAAACAATGCTTTGTAACCATTGTCATTAAAATCACTTTCTTGTACGTTGTATTTTATCATCAACGCTGAAACTGTTGTTTGAAAGGAGTTGCCATTGAGCTCATCCACTTTTAATTTCTGAACCAATGATTGCACATCAAAATATTCACTATTCACATGACTCTGAACCGATAAAGAATTGCCAAAATATTGGGAATAAATTAAATCGTCGCTAATAAGATCAAACTGAGGATTCACTATAAACTTACCTAGTTTATCAATCATACCATATTTCTCTCCTGACTTTACAATGATATAATTGTTATTAATTGCTGGGTAAGCTTTATCATATTGAGGGCTTAATATTAGTTTTCCACTTTTATCGATAACCCCCCATTTCCCTGCTGACTTAACAACTGCAAAATCAGCACCCAAAAAACATTCGGCATCTTCAAACTGAGGATTAATAATCGTTTTATTGTTTTCATTAACCCACCCATATTTTCCATCTTGCTTTATTGCATAAAGATTTTTATCTGGGCAGATGGATTCATATTGAGGTGATATAACTACTTTTCCTTTAGAGTTCATTATCCCCATTTTGCCATCTTTATCTTCAATTACAAACTCTCCATTTACATTTGTTAGTTTAGAATAACCAAAACCAGATATTTCAGTTCCTTTATCGTTAATGAGTCCCCAATAATATAGGGTGTCATTGATTTGTTTTTGAACTGCACATACGCCATTCACGAAGTGATCAACATCAGAATAGTTTCCATCTTCTTGGCCATTGATATTGCTTGTACTCCAACTTTGCACAACCCCTTTGTTATTTACGAACGCGTATTTAATTACTCCTTTCAAATCATACGCTTTAAAGGCAGCCAGTCCGCAACTAAACATGTATGCTGATTCAGCATTTTGTAAACTAAACTGAACCATGCCGTTTTTGCCGATACAATTCGGATACCCCTTTTCGGTCACAACCCAGGCTAGGCCTTCACTAAAAGCAGCGGCATCTGTATATTGCGGGGAGATAAGGTAATTACCATCTTCACCTATATAACCCCATTTTCCTTTCTCCCCTGAAGATTTTACCAATGCAATACCATCTCTGAATGCAGTGGCTTCAGAGAATTGAGGATTAATCGCCACCTTACCTGTAAGGTCGATATATTCATAGCTATCACCCACTTTCACCGGAATTAATTTGATCTGTACCGATGATTGGCCAAATATTCCTTTTGCAAGGAAAACAGCGACGAATGCAGCAACTGAGATCAACGCAACTGTAATGACTAATTTCTTTTTAGATTTCTTAGGTGCCACATAAGCTGCTACATTCTTTTCGTTCGATTGGAAAGTATCCACTACTTTTCGTTCTTTCTGAACCATGCCCTCAAACAATGCTTTTTGAAATTCTTCCACACTCTGAAATCGATCTTCCGGCTTTACGTTCATTGCCAGCATAACAGCACTGGAGAGCGTTACCGGAATGTCGGAATACAGTTGATGTGGTGCTTTCATCACTTCCAGATTTCTGTCGGTTGCAGGTATCGGTTTCTGACCAGTTAGCAAATAGTATAATGTTGCTCCTAATGAATAAATATCAGAGAATGCTCCCCTCCTAGCTCTATCGCTATATTGCTCTATAGGGGCATAGCCCGGAGTTAAAATTGCCGTTTGGCTACTAGTCTTAGACTCTGAAAAATTACGTGCAGAACCAAAATCTATAAGCACAGCATTATTATTTTTGTCAATAATTACATTGTCAGGTTTAATATCACGATGCAACAATCCACTCTTATGTACCGTTTTAACCGCTTCTAAAAGCCCCGTCATTAATGGCAATGCTACTTCAGGTGCAAGCCTACCATTAAGGGTGATGATACTTTTTAATGTTTCACCATCAATAAAATCCATCACGAAATACGCCGTATTGTTTTCTTCGAATACATCATTCACCCTTACAATACAAGGATGATTGAATTTGGCCAATTCCTTGGCTTCTTCAATAAAACGCTTTTTGAAATACTCAAAATTAGTTTCTTCATGGTCAGGAGTATAAACGGTACTGTTGACCCCCCTTGTAGACGCTCCTCCCAAATACAATTCTTTAATACAAACTAATTTATCTAAGCCTGTTGCGAGTGCTTTATAAGATATACCAAAACCACCTTGTCCGATGACAGAAAAAATTCGATACTTATTATGAAGAATATGGTTTTCAGGTAGCGTGTGTGACATAATTATACTGATTGATTACTATTATTTTTCTAAGTCTATAAAATAATTCTATAAATGAGAGAATCCATTTATACGTATTTTTTTGCAATATATAATATATAATCTAATTTAGAAATGAATTTTAAATAAACAATTAGATTTATAAAAGCTGAATATAAAGATCCTTAAAAGAAGCCAACTCCCTCCTTAATTCAACACCTAATAAACATTGAGGTTTAGAATGTGAATAGAGAATTCTTTCGCATTAACATGGTAAATTTAGAGAATGAGTTAATTAATTAATTTAGCAAATGACACTTAGTGCATAAATCAAAAAAGGAGAATACCGGAAAAACGCCTGTGCTGCTTGAATTAGGACGTCAATAATGTCAATTCGAATTGAATTATTTCACCTATTTTTTTTACACCCTTCAATTCCATTGCCTCCTATTGCAAAATAAGGAGTCGAATGCTAAAAAAAAATAAAGACCATTTTGTCTTCTAGAATAATAAATAAATAAATTCCTTGATTTCATATAGAACTTTTACCTTTTTTTATAGCTGTTTCGACCTCGGGTTGGGCTACTCTGGCTCCCAAAAAAGTCATATAACCTCTACTTCACCTAAAATTTCGTAAACACACTAATAATTTCAAGAATCACAGCGCGTAAAAAACTTCTATCAAATTTGGTGTTTTTAAATAACAACTTGTGGTGCACTTTGATTTATCTTATTGGAAATTACAACCCTGAATTATCATGAATTGCAATCAAAAGTAAAACCTAATTGATTAATACAAATGCAGCCCAATCGGTGACAGGATACGTTCTACTCATAAGGATTTGCGTGGCTCTTAGGGCTTGTTCCGGGTTCTTTCCTGAAAATAAATTTTCGTAAAAATTTTTCATAAAAACTGCGGTAGCCTGATCGGGAACCTGCCATAAGGAAATTAATAAATACTTCGCTCCTGCAATTTTCAATGCTCTCGATAATCCATCAACACCCAAATTATTTCTTAGGTCGCCCAGCCCAGTTTCGCAAGCACTGAGTGAAATAAGGTAGCATTGCCGTAAATCGATATTTGATAATTCATACCCCAATAAATAGCCTTCCGTTTCTTTATGCCGGCTACTATCTGGATTATTTGCATCGCTCACTACGATTCCACATCTGAATAATGGTTCGTTCTTCATTGCGGTTCGGCTCCATCGTCCCTCATACTTTTTATTTGCTGATACACTATCTAAATAGAATCCATGTGTGGCTAAATGAATTAACTGGTAATCTTTTAAAATATTAATTAGTGAATCAGGAAATTGTTTGCCCGTAAGTATATTAACCTTAGTTCCAGCTTTTGTGAATAAGGGCTCCAGGGCTTTAATTTCGGCAGTGGTTCCAGGCAGATAATTCCATGAATATTTTTCCCTGAATAGTCTACTCCTATTTCCTTTATTAATAACCCCATAATCCAATCCTCCCGCAAGCAATGCATTTGCTCCCACTGGCAAACTATTTTTTTGTTGCATTAACGAATTGCTTGCTGTTAAAAGATGAAGTTGAACCTCCTGAAACAAATACAAGCTCTTATATTTAAGTGCAGCAAATGATATGCGATTAAGTAAACCGTCTTGTACCAGATACCAATCCTTTTTACTTTTAATATACGGAAGGAAAGGCTTCAGTAAGAGTTGAGCCAGTTTATCAGTACTATCACCATTATATTTATTCAAAGGTTTTTCATTTTCGTCAATTAATACCGAGCCTCTATCTTCATTAATATTCAGTGCAATATTCTGTGGTGATGAGTATGGATTTCTCAAAATCGAATCAATACTTTTTTCATCATATAATGAGATGACTTCCATTTTACCACCTGGTAAAATAATATACGCTCCGTAGTGTGCTGTTGAATCGGTCAATGATTTCGTATATCGTATCGTTTCTGTATATACTTCATTGGGTTTTAGTTTTGCTGAAATGTTTTGCCACTTCGTTAGTTGCACCAGTGAATCCATACCTGACTGATCGAGCGTTCTTAGCCAAAGCGATTGCACCTGATCTTGTAATTTTTTCTCCTCATTAGTTTGCCTATTACCTATACGTTCACGGAGTAAAACCAAATTTACTTCTTGACGCAATTCGCGAATTTCTTCAAGATATTCAAGGGTATTGCCATTCTTAAGTAATATTTCATTTGATATGAGGTTGCCATCGGCCAAGGCGTTTTTAATGGAGAGGGATTGAGCAATTATTTTTTCTTTTAGCTCTGGAAATGAATCGAGTTTTTTAGTAAATAATAACTCATGATACACATCAAAATATGGCCGTAATTTCTGTTCATACAATCGCATTCGGTCTTCGGCTGAGAGCATCATAAAGGTGTATCGAATTTGCCGCCCAGTATAAAACAAAAGATTTGCAAGTAGTGTTTCGGAAATTTCATTTTCAGAATGCAAGGTTGAATTAAAGCAGAGTAGCTGAACGGGGTAAAAGATCTGTAATGCAGTTGGATTATTTTCCAAATCATGCATACACTCAATAAGAAATTGGGTGTTCCATTTGCCTTGTAATGCGCTAAAAATTACTGTGATATATTGTAGGTGAGGCCAATGATCGGTTTTGTAAATTAAATCTGAACTGTCAAGCGGTGCCAGGTCGTCAATCAATTTAATTAATGAATCTTTTGCTTCATCATTTTTTTGCATTGCCATTAAGGTATAAACCTCCTCAATATGTAATGCCATATACCGTTCCCAACGGAGATCATTTTCTGAACCTGCATTGGTGGGCAATGGTGCATATTTTTTCAAGAATGCAATATCTCTTAACGACTTTTCATAATTCCCTTGAAGTCGGTACGCAGTGCTTCGAATGGTAAATAAATTGACCATTCCGAGAATTTTCTCATCTATGGTATAGTTATCATTGTCAACTAAATCAAGTGCATCACTTACTGCAGCGATCTCGTCATCACCATTCCCCATTCTATCATATAACACACAGAGGCTTTGAAAAAGTGATACGATATCGGCCGCATTTATTACAGGCTTTACCTTGTACTGAGCTGCAGCCTCCATTTCATTAGGAATTATATCCTGATACAGATATACTTTTAGCGACAATAAAACCTGCCCCTCTTTTTGCTCGCTTATGGCCCAATTGCAGAAACCATTAATAATAGCGGTGTAAATATAATAATAGCTCCTTCGTAAGTCTGGGTTGAATTCCGGTGTGCCATATTTATTTTGGAGCACAGCCTCTTCCTTTAATTCCTTAACTCTTGATATGAGTGTTTTGAAAATAGCTGCAAAATCTATCTTTCTGAGGGTTGCCTCCTTACTATTTTCATTTAAGAAAGTAAAATAAATTTGACCTGATTGCTTGTATTCTTCAGGGTATTTTTTCACATAAGGCATAGCAATCCATTGTTCAAGATCACCTTTGGTAATGAGCCAATCTACATACATCAAGCTCAACTTATCCATAGGATCCTTTGAGTGGTGTTCCATCAAACAATAATAATCGTAAAGTGCGAGGTATTTTGATTCTTCATATTGCTTCTGCAAAAGCTTTTTATTAGCATAATTCAGTAATCCAAATCGATAACCGTCGTTCGTTTTAACACCACTTACAAATTCACGAAAAACAGTATCAATAGTCCACCATTGCTCCATTCTACCCGCCTTATAATGTAACATCATTACATTATACAACCCATTAGCAAAGGAGTCGGCTAAGGTATTTTTGTTTCCGCTGAATAAATGAATTGCCTTATTTTGGTAGTTGGATCTTTGCCCATTTCCAAAAACATAAAACGACTGAAATAGGTGAACAAGTCCTTTATAAATTAGATACTCGCTTTCAAGTGGTGCTAATTTTAAATCAATAGCACTTATGATTTCATTGGTTTTAAGCGAGTCGCCTTGTTCCATATAATAGCTTGCCATATCAAGCAAACTATCCACTTTCACTGCTTCTGCAGGGAACTTACTTTGGGCTTGACTTACAACACCTGACAATAAAAATAAAATAAAGAGGAATTTGCGTTTCAGCATCAGTTTAAATTACATTTAGTTTTATGGGTGAATAATGGAGCTCGCAATTCAAAATCTAAAATGGTGTTGAAATGAAATAACGTTACAATAATAGTTCATTTCGTCTATAGTTTTAATCTGCGGCTGTAATTACCCCTTCCAATGATTCATTGATTAGTGCATTAAGCAAAACATCTGTTAACAAAGGCATTTACATTGGCTTATGAGCATTTATTTCCAAAAAAAGAACCCCTATTCCATATCTTGGAATAGGGGTTCTTTTGTGCTTTTGGCCGCTTATTGGGCTATTCTAACTCCGTTTCTTTCAAAGAATCCACCACGGCATTAATTACTTCGGTGGTATAACTTACTCCTTCAAAAAGTTTTGCATTTGAATTAACCAACGGATCAAAGAATTCTAAATCACGTATCGTATTTTTCAAAGAATGAATTCCTAAATTAGCCAAGGAAGGTTTCAATTTATGTGCAATTCGTTTGATAGAATCAATATCCTCTATTTGAAATGCGTCGTTGAATTCCATAACCGATTTTTGTGCGGTATCAATAAAGATATTCAGCATCTTTGTTACAAACTCCCTATTTCCCCTACTCATTTCTCTCAATTGAGTTAAGTCGTATAATTCAGCTCGATTCAGTTTTTGGGTTTTTAGGTTATTCAAAATTCCCATTTCCTTGACAATAACTTGTAATAAATTCTCCTCTTCAAATGGCTTGGTGATATAGGAATTCATCCCTGCTTTTAGGCATTTATCAATTTCCGATTTGAAAGCATTGGCCGTGAGGGCAACTATTGGAGTTTTAATTTGTAATTGTTCGCGAATAATATGGGTTGATTCAATTCCACCCATAACAGGCATTTGCAAATCCATCAAAATCAAATCAAAACTTTTATTTTTCAATATATCTACTGCAATCTCACCATTGGCTGCTTCAGTAATTTTTAGTTCATAGGGCAATAGCGTATTGGTCACTACCAGGCGATTCATCTCATTGTCTTCAACTAATAGTATTTTTTTATTTCTAAGGTTATCTACATTGATAGATTTAACATCCTCAAGCAATTTTGACAAATTACCTAACGGCAAATTGAGCTTGACTATAACCTCTGTACCTTCCCCCTTTATGCTTTCAATCAAGATACTTCCTTTCATGGCGTCAATCAATTCCTTGGTGATAACAAGCCCAAGGCCTGAGCCACCAAAACTTCTGGATCCTGATAAATCTTCTTGCTGAAACTTTGTAAATATTCTTTTTAAATAATTAGGATCTATTCCAATACCATTATCAATAACTTTCAGTGTAACTTCCTGATTCTCATCGGTAGCTGTTGCGCATTCACATTGAATGATCACATTTCCATTCCTACTAAACTTAATTGCATTGCCAGCCAGATTTATTAATATCTGACGAATTCGTGCGGCATCACCAATAAAAACCCTCTGGAGGTTAATATCTATTTTCTTTTCAAGTTGAATTGAACATTCATCGGCTTGGCTTTGTAGAATTTGCACTACATCGGTGATTACTTCTTGTAAACTAAAATGATGATTTTCGAGTTTAAATTCCCCTGCTTCAATTTTTGAGAAATCGAGAATATTATTAATGATGGAAAGGAGATGCTGGGAAGCCTTGGTAGCGCTATCTAAATGACTTTGCTGTTTGCCTGAAAGTGTGTGCTTTCTTAGCTCTCTTATCATGCCTATGATTCCGTTGAGTGGCGTTCGAATTTCATGACTCATGTTCGCTAGGAATGCCTCCTTAGCAAGGGCAGACTGCTCCGCAATTTCTCGTGCAAGCACTAATTCTTGTTCAGTTTTCTTTTGTTCGGTGATATCCAAATGAATTCCAATGGACCCAATTACAACACCCTCTTCGCTATAACGAGGTGCACCCGACACGAGCCACCACCTCAAATTACCTGTTCGATCTTTGACGGAAATTTCGTAGACATCAGAAACTCCTATTTGACGTAATTCTAGTTTTTTTCGAGCCATCCCATTGTGCTCTTCAAGTTCAAGTAATTCAAAGGCTTTTCGACCTGCTAATTCGGTCAACTCATAGCCACTCATCTCACAGAAACTATTGTTAGCAAATTGTATGATATCATTATTATCCACTTCGAGCAACCCGAGGTTCATATTTGCGATAATACTTCTGTATTTTTGCTCGCTAGCTGCAAGGTTCTCTTGAGCCTTTTTCCGATCAGAGATATCGCGAATAAACGAAACTAATATTACCCTTTTGCCCAAGTTAACAGGTGTAATAGATAATTCTACAGGAAATTCATCCCCCGACTTTTTAATTGCCGATAATTCCAATAGACGCTGCAGAATTGGACCAACGCCAGTTTTCTGATAATGCATCATTCCCCTTTCATGCTCTTCTCTATATCGCTCTGGAATAATTAGATTAGACAATTTAGAATTTAAAACTTCCGCTTCTTTCCATCCAAATATCTTTTCTGCTTGTGGATTCCAAAGAATTACATCACCACTCTGGTTAATAGCAATAATTGCTTCATGAGCAGAATTCATGATAATTCTGCTCAGCGCTTCACTTTCGGCAATAGCATCTAGCGTTTTCCTGCGTTCAGTGATATCCGTATAATTCCAAAAGTGACCAGAGTATACTTCTTCAATAAAAATTGGAATATAGTCGCGTTCAAAAATTCGACCATCCTTCAATTTTAATATTTCCCCAGTTATATTTTTCTGTTGTTCTAACCTTGTGATAATCCCATTAACAAAACCCTCTTGATCATTAAAAAGGTGCTTGGAATCCTCTCCGGCCTTGGAGCAGTCGGCGCCCACTAAAAACTCAGCCTCTATAGGGATACCAAACATATCACAAAATGTTTGATTCGTAAAAATCACTTTTCTGTTTTCGTCTTCAACCAAAATCCCAGTGTTTATGTTTCGAATTAAGGTGTTGATGCTATTGGCATTTTTGTTCAGATCATCTTCTGTTTTCTTACGCTTCGCAATCTGTTCTTTAACATAATCAACGATACCAACCAAATCCTCTTCATCCGATTTGATATCCGTTGTATCCTCTAAATTCAATAAAGTTTCGCGTAATTTACGGATAGAAATTCTTTTCTCTGTAGCTTCTTTTTCAAGCTTAAGGTTAATTTCCCTATAGTCATTTTCGCTTCTATTGAAGGCAAAATTTGAAATTTCAATATCTTTCTCAAACGACTCATAGGCTTCACTTACAGCAGAAATAAATGAATTGAATTCCTGTGAATCCAGCGAGACATCAGCCAGGTGCTTTTTTAGCTGTCGCTTTAATAGTTTATGAATTTCCATTAATTCAGCTTCTCGGAAAATGTAGTAATTGTCATTGTTTGATTGTGCAATTGACATCTACCTTCATTATTGAAAGGTGATAGCTCACCATATGAATAGAATCCACTAATTGTAGTATTCTTATCGAAAATATCGGCAACAGCCTCTAATTCTTCATCCACTCTTTGCTTAAGAATTAATTTACGTCCGACGCAACTAATTAATAGGGCGAAATCAGGTTTCCTGTTTAATTCATGATTAAATGAAATTGATGCAGCTTGTGAAGCGGCGTCGATGAGGTTATCGAAATTGGCTTTCATTAATTTCACTCTTGCCCCCAAAGGTATATCTCCAGCGAAAGTGAGTGATTGATTCGCTTCATCTATAGATAAAATCGTCCTCACCAATATTTCGGAAGAGTCGGGCATTATAATCGCCAATGGGAACAATAGCGCTGATGAAGGCAGGTCATCGGCATATTTCCCTAAATAATCTTTATAGAGTTTCAATGCGTTATAATTATCAATCTCGTATAAAATATTATTGTTCGATTTGGTAACTGTTTTTTCGGGACCAAAAGTATCCCATCCACCCATCGACCCATGTCCAACTTGCAAATGCGCTCCATGAAATCCAATGGCCACTAACTCCCCAGTTTTAGGAACCTCATTTAGGCCAACACCGGTTGATTGAAATAGAATGCCATCGGCCGCCAATCCACCGGTTACAGGAACACTCTTGGGTAAAATACTGGAGATGCCTTTTATTAACTCACTTCCATTAATCAATGAGCCATCCGATAATACCATTACATAGTTTATTTCATCTGCCAATATTTTATTTGCTAATGCGACACCCGCTTCTAAACTGCTTTTATAATCAGCTATATTCACTTTTGCTGTACTGATGGGCGTATGACTAAATTCTAATGCGGTAATTACGACCGTATCATCAAATACTTCCTGATCATATATTTCTCCAGCAGTGGAGCATATTGCGATTTCCGCCAATGGGAAATAGGCTCGTAACCGAGTGTAAAATTCGGGGTTCATTATAAGTGCCTTCTCTCCAAAGGCAAGAACTAATTGAGGCATATCGATACTAATATGCATCGTTTTCGAATACGGTACAATTTGAGAGTTTACATATTCAAATAATTTTGCCTTCATATCTTATAATTTAATTTCTCCTGATTTAATCATGTTATAAATGGTTGACTTACCAATATCGAGTTTGCCAGCCACTTCCACCACATTATCGCCATACTTTTTCAAGTAGAAGTGAATGATATCCGCGTTATATTCTTTCAATGTTTTTTCAATACTTGTAAAAACATTGTCGGCATTTAATGATTTATATGAAATATCTTCTCCTGTAATTTCCTTGCCATCACACATTACACAAGCCAAATCCATAATCGATTTGAGTTCTCTCACATTGCCTGGGTAGTTGTATTTTAAAAGTTTCTCTTTGGCCTCTTCTGAAATATGCAATGCCTTCATTTTATTTTCCTTAGCAAAGTGGTCGGTAAAATGCTTTGCTAGAATCAAAACATCTTTTCCTCTTTCCCGCAGTGGTGCCAATAAAATTGGCAAGCCAATCACACGATAATAAAGATCTTCACGAAAGTTGCCATTCTTTACTTCAACAGCCAAATCTTTATGGGTAGCTACCAATAATCGTGCATCAAACTTCACCGCCTCACTTCCTCCCACGCGCACCACTTCACGTTCTTGTAAAACTCTCAGTAATTTACTTTGTAAGTTTAAATCCAGCTCGGCAATTTCATCTAGAAAAATAGAGCCCCCGTCGGCTTCTTCAAACTTACCTGCCTTGCGCGCAACGGCACCTGTGAAAGCCCCTTTCTCATGTCCGAACAATTCACTCTCGATAAGCTCTTTGGGTATGGCCGCCATGTTTACCGCGACGAATGGTTTTTTCCTTCTTTCACTATTGTAATGAATGGCCTTTGCAACTACTTCTTTTCCGGTACCTGTTTCGCCACTTATCGATACATTGATATTAGATTTGATTGCTTTCTCAATAAATGTAAATGATTTCTTTATCGCCGGACTCTGTCCTAGTAAAGTATTCTCAAAATCATATTTTGATTCTAATTGTTCACTCAGTTCTTCCACTTTATTTCGAAGAACAGAATTCTCTCTTATTTTGAGTATGCTGTTCCAAAGCAGTTCCCTTGAGTTGTCATCTTTGATAATATAATCAAATGCACCTTTCTTTAGCAAATCTAAGGCAATAGAAATTTCTTCTTGACCGCTAATAATAATCACAGGAATTTCCCGATTACTCTCCTTGATTTTCCTCAACAATACTTCACCACTCAAATCGGGTAAATTAAAATCAATAGAAATTACATTGGGTCGTTGATGAAGATTGTCTAGGCACGCTTTTGCCGTATCAAAAAGAATGACTTCATATTCTGGGTTTAATGATAAATGATACGACAATAGTTGTCCATACCATGGATCATCTTCTACAATGAAAATTTTGAAAGTACTCATCAATAATAATAGCTTTATAGTTTACAGTGTTATTTGTTATAAGGTTCAAAAGTATACATTTAATTAGATATTTTGAATACCGTAGAATATTGCCAAAATTCTTGCTTTATGAATGCAAATTTTAGACTATTAAGGATACAAATTCAGCCTCAAAAACCAGGATTCAGACTCCCTTTCCTTAATTTAATGGCGAAAATTTCAGGCTAAATATTAGTTCGTCTTAAATTGGGAATTATCATATTCTAGCGGTGGAGAATTTGAAGATTTAGGTCGAAAAAATCGTTACAATTTTATTTTCAGCCTGGGAATCAAGTCTGAATTAAACCCCTTTCCTTGATAAAAAATAAATTATTAACTATCCAATAACTAAAAAATAAACATCGGTTTTGTTTCTGCGGATATTTAGAAATTCGAAACCTCCCGATTCGGGAATAAATTCGATTAAATCGAAGCTCTTGCATGACTTTGGAAGCCCGGTGAAGATCAGTGTGAATCGCACCGTTTCCATGGCCTTCACTGGCATCCATTGCGGGTAGAGCGTGATATTCTCGGAGGCGACCAAATCGCTGCAATGACTCGAATCATTATCTAATAAATGGGTGGATCTCCAAATACGAATTTGATCATCAAATATTTGAGCGGTGTATTCACAATGCACTACCACCTGCGACTCGGTTATTGGCTTACTGGCCAACTCCTGCCGGACCGACTCACTAATTTGAGGCTGGGTAACAGGTTTAGGGGTCTTCGGTTTCTTTATTGTGGGCATAATACTCAATGCAAAGTAATTGAATTTTCAGCAGATGAAAGCTCCTATGTGAAGAAAGGTATCCTCATTAGCTCTAGATAATATCCACCATAAATTATACTATCAACATTAAAAATTACAATGACACCAATCCCATTCTTTTCCTATCTTGCCCAGAGATATATCAACAAGAATTAAGGCGCATGCTCCATCCCAATCTAAATCAGAACCCGCCACCAATCATGGAATGGAGCCCTGATTTAAATGCATGGAAGATTCATTCTTACCAATTGGTATTATCCATCTTGAGCGACCCGAGATTTGCGGTGGTTGGGGCAAGTAACCAAAAAGAACAATTGTCCATCCCAAGTAATCCCTTGGAGCTAGCCTCTTCAAATCCAGTTATTATTGATGCCTTTCAACAAGAACTGCCATGGGTTAGAAATAAAATGCATACAGCAATTGATGCTCGTTGCCTAAGTGTTCTAACCAAATCCAATATCGATATCTATCAAGATATTATTTTGCCTTGTTGCCAGCAACTTGCTATAGTATTAACCGATGGCGGCATTACACAAAAGGAAGCACCTTTATTACTTGACGCGGCCCATGAATTATTTTTAATGAATGATACCAACGAGCCGCTTCAAGCCCACGTGGCCACCACCTTCCTCACCAATTTTTTCTTCGATAAACTAAATCATCTATCCCCACAGCGTCAAACCGATTTTATAAATACCCTTGCACAAAAAACTGTTTCTCCTGCAATGCTTGTAGCACCCTTGGTGCAATTATTTACAGGCCTGGCCACTTCGCTTCCATTACTACTTTCAAATGTTATGCTCGCTTTATTTACTGATGATGAAGCGCGAACACAATACTTACAATCGCCACCACAAAGCATAAACGAGTTATTACGTTATGCAGGCCCTGCACAATACGTGTACAGAATGGCTTTAGAAGATGGCTCAATAAACGATTACGCCTTCAAGCGTGGAGATAGATTGGCCTTGTTTTTAATTTCTGCCAATATGGATTCATTGCAATTTGAATGTCCGCATCAACTACAATTAAAACGCCCTGCAGTGGCACAAGTTAGTTTGGGATATGGAATACATGCTTGCCTAGGTGCTCCACTCATTCGTGCAGCTCTTCAAATTATTCCTGAAAGTATTTTAAAGCATTTCCCCAGTATACAACTCGATATGAATTCAATTCAATGGGGCGGAAGTAAAGGGATTCAGGGGGTTGTAAGAATGAATTCACTTTAGTGCAATATTTCCAGAAAGATTTTATTATTCCTCCCAAGAGCTAAGGTTCATCCCAATACAAATTCAAAATTCATTCACCGATTATAGGTTTTTAAAAGCTTGTTCATAGCTATCGTAATGAAATTTATAGATGGAAACGAGTATATATTCGTAAATGCTAAATGTAAATAGTTATCCCTTTCTAGATGGAAGTATTCTTTCCCGTTTAAAAGAGTCTTTCTTGGTTTTGGTTTGACTAAATACAAGTAAAGGAATTATAAATAAAATCAAAAAGTGAAATAATCGATGGTTCATTAATTTTCTCGTGAGGTTAATAAAAAAACTGCAAATGAAATTTCCAATACTCCTTTTTAGGCAATATTAATAGCAGTACATAAGTAATAGAAATAGAAAAGTATGAAAGTGCTAATTATGATTTCAAACCTGCATTCACTAAGGGTATCACTTTCTTTCCAATGAGTTCGATTGACTGCATCAATTTATCATGTAGAATATCGGCGTTATCCATTTGAAAAGTGAAGCGTGATATGCCTCCTAAGGCTTCACTATGTCGGAGAATTTTTTCGGCTACCTCCTCCGCACTTCCCACCAGTAACGCGCCTGTTGGACCATTTTGTGCATCAAAGCGAGGGCGACTCACAGGAGGCCAACCACGTTCTTTCCCAATACGGGTGAAGGTTTCGGCATAACCCGGATAATAGGTATTCACTGCTTCTTCGCTCGTATTAGCCACGAATCCTAAAGAATGTAATCCAACCTGAAGCTTTTCTGGCGCATGCCCTGCTTGGGCTCCAGCCTGCCGATACAAATCAACTAAAGGACGAAAGCGATGTGTTTCCCCACCAATAACTGCCACCATCAATGGCAATCCCATAGCACCAGCACGTGCAAACGATTGGGGCGTACCACCAACACCCAACCATATTGGCATCGTTTCTTGCAAGGGTCGAGGATAGATTGACTGTTCCTCCAATGCGGGTCTGAAACGTCCACTCCAATTCACTTCTTCATTATCGCGTATATTTAGCAAGAGTCCCAATTTCTCAATGAAGAGGGCATCATATTCCTGCAGATTTAAACCAAATAAAGGGAAGGCTTCCGTGAATGAACCACGCCCCACCACAATTTCAGCGCGACCTTTTGAAATCAAATCAAGCGTAGCAAACTCTTGAAAAACACGCACTGGATCGGCAGCGCTAAGCACGGTTACCGCGCTGGTAAGTATAATATTTTTAGTGCGTGCAGCTGCTGCAGCCAAGATCACAACAGTAGCCGAATCCAAAAATTCTTTTCGGTGATGTTCTCCAATTCCGAATACATGAAGTCCACAGGTATCAGCGTGTTCAATACGTTCGAGAAGCTGAGAAATAGCATTGGTACGGTTAACTCCGTTATCGGTGATGCTGCCTGCTGCAGCGAAACTATCAATCCCTATTTGCATGTTTATAGTTTGGTTTTCCTTATTGTTAATTAGCAAAAACTATGATTAAATTTACTAAATATGTGAATTCAAAATAAGATTATTATTAAGATATAAAATAATTTAGATGAAAGTAATTAAACGAGATTCTGAATCTCCTAGTTTGAATTTCAATTAAATTAGATCGAGCACCTTTCGTAATTCCATTACTTTTTCCAAACTCGTTACTTGAGTGGGATTTATAGTTATACTTTGACTGGATGCAATTTCTGCAATATTCATTTTACAAGTCGCGTGAACACTGCGCACTTCCGTTTTTGCCACTATGGCTGCGGCATTTTCGGCTGTGATTCCCGACCCCGCCTGTATTTCTATTCGATGGCCATATTTATTTTGCATTGCTGCAATTGCTGTCATTCCTTCCCATGCCGTTGATTTACCTCCGCTGGTAAGAATTCTCTCAAAGCCAAGGTCGATGATGGTTCCAGCCGCGGTAATTAAATTATCACTAGCATCGATGGCACGATGAAAAGTGGCTGGACCATGATTCCACGCTTTTAGAATATGCCTGCATGCTTCTTCGTTGACGCTTCCATTTTCATGAAGTGCTCCAAATACAATTCCGTTCACACCCAGTTCCCTACAAATCATCACATCATGAATCATGATTTCAAGTTCGTTATCAGAATAAACAAAGTTACCACCACGGGCACGTATCATCACATAAATAGGTAGCTTTATTTTCTCCTTCACCTGCTTTATCATACCATAAGAGGGGGTACATCCACCTTCAGATAGATTTTCGAAAAGCTCGATGCGCTGTGCCCCACCTTGCGCTGCGTGAAGGCAAGAGGTAAAACTATTACATGCTATTTCGAGCGTAATCATGAGTGATAATATTTAATGACTTTTAATTTTGAAATTCATTTACTATTCGCATTTTAATTACTGCATCATAAATTTGCTATCGATTTTTTTTGTATCTCCATTCCCATCAGTCACACCATAATCAAAATTACGATGCAATGCATAGCCTCCATATTCACCTTTTTTATTGATGGCAATAAATCCAACCTGAATTGTATTTGCATCTTTGGGCGTATTCTTCTTTATGCGTTCAACAGCTTTTTTACACGCTTGTTCCGGACTCATTCCTTGGCGCATAAATTCCACCACCAAAAAACTACCACAAATTCTAATTACCTCTTCGCCTTGTCCAGTAGCCGTTGCAGCTCCCACTTCATTATCAACATATAGGCCTGCGCCAATAATAGGCGAATCGCCAATACGGCCTCTCATTTTAAATCCCATACCACTGGTAGTGCAAGCTCCGCTTAGGTTCCCGTTCTTATCCATGGCAATCATTCCAATCGTATCATGGTTATATTCATTGGCTTCATCGCCCGGTGCAATATAAGGACCATGTCCCTTCTCAATATTCATCACAGGTTTATATTCACTTTTACGCAACCATTCTTCATAGGCTCTCTTTGCATGAAAGCTAAGTTCGAGTCCTTGAAGCTTCATCCCATTTTGTACTGCAAATTGTTGTGCACCCATACCAACCAGCATCACATGGGGTGTTTTTTCCATCACCAAACGTGCCACATGAACGGGGCTCTTTATTTGTTCCAATGCTGCCACGCTTCCAATCTGATACTTGTGATCCATGATACATGCATCCAAGGTAACAATCCCATCTCTATCGGGGTTGGCACCCAAGCCAACGCAACAATTTTCTGGATCATTCTCCGATACTTGCACTCCTGCTTCCACGGCATCGAGGGCGGTACCACCTTCTGTTAATATTTTCCATGCGGGTATATTGGCGGATTTCGATTGGTTATACCAAGTGCTAAGAACAATGGGTTTATTTACTGGTTTTGTAATAGAAGCAATGCTTTGTGAGCGGCCTTTCAAGGAGAGCGCCAGTCCTGAAATGCCCAAGGATGCGAGGAGTTGTCGACGATTCATGTGTGAAAAGTAAATAAATTATTTAGGGTTGCAAAATTGAAACTTTAATTCTAGTAATATTCGGTAATGATTTTTCTTATCCCACTATTTTTTTGTTTTATTTACAGAAGCAAAAATGTAATTCCCAATTCTATATTTACGCAACCTACATGTTTTTGAAAATTAAAAATTATTTCCTGCTGCTGTTTTTAATACAGGTGCTTCCTGCCAACGCACAAAATATTACAGTGAGTACCAGAAAGCCCGGTAACCAGAGAATTGACAAGGTGGCTGTAAGCCCATCTGGAAAATTATTGGCGGTATTAACGCAAGAATTTTCTTCCATCAAAGTGTTGGATGGATGTGATGGGGAGCTCCTTTATTATTACCCGATTGATGAAAGAGTGGAAGGTGTTTATTTCGTCAACGAAACGAGCCTATTATTGATTTATCATTTTAAGATGGAGCTCCTGGATATTAAGAATCATCAAGTCATCGATTCAATAAATATTCAGGAAGTAATTTTGAGTAACGCCTTCAATCTTGCCTACAAAGTAATTGCCATCATCTCTCTAAATTCAGTAAAAACTTTTTCATGCTCCAATCAAAAATTTGAGGCATTAGGTACTCGCGAAGCGCCTTTTAATACTTTGGTGAGCCTTTCATCCGATGGAAGATTTTTCGCTATCCAAGAAAAACAGAAAGTGAATATCTATCATTCAAGAAGCATGAAACAAGAAGCAAGCGTTCCTGTTGAGCATTTGAAAAGTTTCATTCTTACAGAAAAATACTTGGTGGTACTAAGCTCCAATCCCTTTAGCTATCAATATTTTACCCTACAAGGAAAAGCATTGGGCGCCTCCTATGAATTCAAAAACCTGAATGAGCCAAATCTGTTTACACTAGAAAAATCGGGAGACTTTTTTATGATTAAAACCTATAATAATTTGGTAATGGTAGCAAATAATGGAAGTCAAACAATTCTAAAAACGGATAATAGTTATTATGGATTAAACTATTCCCTAAAATCGAGGCGGTTTGTGATATGGAGTTGGGATGCCATTCAGATTATTGATTCAGAGGGAATGTTGCATCAGGAAATAACCGCTTCGCAATTGGATGATGAATTATACGATGACCATTTGGCAACAGGAAAAAGTATTTCCCTTTCACCAAATCAAATAAAATTTTCAGATTCGAAAAATAACCATGAATACGTTATCACATCATCCAGTGCCAATAGTATATTCTACAGCGAACATTGGGTGGCAATTGTAAAAAGCAATGCCTCCGTAGAAATTCGTGATATAAAGCAAGAGAACTTAATCTATTCGATACAACTTCCTCGAATTCCATCTTCACTATTACTAGATGAGAAAAATCAAGCGGTGTTTACTTCCGATAATATGGATAGTACCATCTATTATTACAAACTTTCAGATGGTACAAAACGTAAGTTAGTAAGTGATAGCAGCCGCATTACATCGATGGCATTCGACGGCTATAACTTTTACTGGGGGAATTTGAAGGGAGATGTTTCGATGGCAAAATCAAATGCTAATGAATTCAAAATCATCAAAAGTGTTAATGTATTTGGAGATGGCATTTCGAAAATAATATGTCTCGATGCCTCCCTTATACTAACATCCTATGGCCGCATGGTGGAAGTGAAAAAAGATTTGAGTGATGTATTATCCACTCCATTTCTGATGGTAGGACATAATGGATATATCCATGATTTATGCCTATTGCCGAATCGTCGATTCATGCTAAGCAGTGCGCTTGATCACACCATTAAATTATGGGATTTACAAACGTATCGGCTCATTCAATCTTATGATCTCGATACCCTACAGGCATTGCATTTAAGAGCTCCATCGAATAGTCAATTCTGGTTTTATGGGACGAATTTCGTAAGGGGTAATATTCAAGATTCTACTATTATTTCTAACATCTTACAACCCAAATTAGAATTGGTGGTGCAATCGCCCAATAGTACTTCTCCATTAAAATTAGTAATCAACCCCAATGGGACCTTACTTGCCACCGTTGATAATAACACAGTTAAAGTTCGCGATTTGAAAAGTGGATTTCTCCTTAGTGAATTTAGTACCCCTTCAAAAGTAGTGAATGGAATTGCCTTTACTGCTCAAGGAAATAGCTTGGCTGTGGCCTCCGCCAATGCGGTTTCGTTATTTGATCCTTATAGTGGAAAAATCATTCGCAATATTGATTTAAGTAAGAGAGGACGATCTATTCATGATGTGGAAACTTATCAAAATGCGATTGTGGCTATGAATATTCATGGATGGCATAATCCACTCATCTTACATAAAAACTCGGGGTTATCTTTGGGCGAACTATTTTATTATACGGAAGCTGAGCCCGATAAATACTTGCTCGATTTTAAATGCACCCTGGATGGCTCCAGGCTAGTAACCTACGGAAGCAATTATCTAAAGGTATTCGATCTTAATCACAACCACCTCTTCAGCATTCCATTGACTGGCAAGGGAAAAACCAATACGAAGGTTGTTGATTTGATGAGCCTTAGTTATGACGGAAAATATATCCTCTTTAATGATTTTGATGAATACTCTAATTTGAAAATTGCAAATCTCAATACCGGTGTAATTTTAAAAGAGCATCGAGGTGGCATAGGAGCAATAGGGAAAGATGGTAACTATATTTATGATATTGGAGATAGCCGATTGTGCATGCGTAATATTTTCAATGATTCCAATCGATTCTTAGAGGTTCAGTTTGATGGAATCATAAATAATTTAGTATACAATGCAGCCGCTGAAATATTTGCAGTGAGTGATAATTGGGGGAATATAAAAATCCTGGAAGGGCGATCGGGTGCTGTATTATCCGAGATCAATCGCTGGGACCAGTATACCTATAATGTCATCGCTTCCAATGATGGAAATCGATTATTATTTAACAATCGAAGTGGCCTATATACCATCGACCTCTCTAGCTTAGAGCGCGAAGCGATACCCGCAGAGAACTACCCCTTATCTGGTGTGTTCTCACCTTACTCCGATAAATTATTCTTTCGTAACAAAACAACCATCTATTCAAAAACCTTTAGCAATAGAAAAATTGATTCATTATTCGAGTTAAAACTTTCGGCTAAAGAAACTAAGGCAATGAATATTTCCAATGATGCCAAACTACTCTATTTCACAAATGCTGATGATGATATTATAGTTTATGAAATCAATAGTGGAAAGGAAGTTTTTAGATTTAATAAATACAAAATAAAAGGCATGGATGGATTGGTAGTTCGTGATATTATAAGTGCCAGAGAAGGCTATGAAATAAAGGGCACCGCAATTTATACTCATGGCAATGAAAGTGGATTCAGACAGGTGCGCTTGAGTATGAATGAGCAGATGCCCATCGCATTCCAATCACCCGAAATTCGATTGATCCGTGAAAGCAAAGATGGATTTGATGCCATGAGATTTAAGCTAGATGCTAAAATAATGAGTATCACAGAAGATGGAAAATATCTTGTGTACATGAAGAAACTTGAATTGTATATTGTAGATATTAAAACTGGCGATACCATATTCAATCGCGATAACCCAGTAATGGGAAGTATTACACAGGCTTGCTTCACACCGAATCAGAAATACTTCATCATTGGATTTGAAGATGGCACGATTGAAGTTTATAATTTTCAAAAACAAGGTAGGCAATATAAGTATGGATATGAATCTTATGGATTGTATCAAGAGACCGTTTTCAAAGCCAATACGAATGGGATTGAATCGATGGCTGTAAGAGGTTCCTGGCTCATAGTGAAAGGCACGAATGCATTCACTACTTTATTTGACATTGAAAATGGCTGGAAAAAAGCTTTGGATATGGATTTCATAAAAGATGAGGATCAAATTTTCATCAATGCATCCAATGAGTATTTCACAACAAAGAATGCTTTGAATTATATCGCATTAAAAAAAGATCAGGCCATATTTCCAATCGGACAATTAGATATCAAACTCAACCGTCCAGATAAGGTTTTAGAGTCTATTCATTCAACAGATACCATGCTGATTCGTTCTTATAAAAACGCTTATGGAAAGCGACTTCAAAAATTAAAAATAGATACCAATACTTTATCAAACACATTGGAACTTCCAATTGCAGAATTTAAAAACAAATCAAGCTTGCCTTATAACCAAACATTGCCCGATTTGAAATTAACCCTAAACACCAGCGATACCAGTGCTTTCATCGACCGAGTTAATGTTTGGATTAATCAAGTGCCCATTTGGGGAATGAATGGGTTAAGCATTAAGTCGCGCAAACTGCATTCGTTTGACACTTCGATAACCCTTATATTAAGCAATGGAATTAACCGCATTGAATGTGCTATAACCAATACCCGAGGATCGGAAAGTAATCATACACCGATAAGCATAAACTATACCCCTGCGAAGAACATCGAATCAAAAGTTTATTTTGTAGGTATCGGTATTGACCAATTTGCAAACCCAAAATATAACCTTCGTTATAGCTGCAAGGACATTCGCGATTTATGTGCAAAATTACGAGAGAAGTATGGAGCCCAATTAATTATTGACACCCTATTTAATACACAAGTAACCGTGGCAAATATCAAAGCCTTAAGAGGTAAATTATTAAATTCATCGGTGAACGATAAAGTCATCATCTCCTATTCAGGACATGGGTTACTCGATCGCAAGTATAATTATATCCTTTCCACATACAGTGTAGATTTTGAGCATCCCGAATTAAAAGGGCTGGCATATGAATCTATGGAACATCTACTTGATAGCATTCCAGCCCGTAAAAAACTATTATTAATAGATGCTTGTCATAGTGGTGAAGTGGATAAGGATGATGTGATTTCGATGAATCAAACCTCCGACTCTATGGGACTTAAAAAAGGTAGTCAGCTACTTGAATATGGAGATGAACAATCTTTTGGATTGAGAAATAGCTTTGAGTTAATGCAAAATGTTTTCGTAAATGTTGGTCAGAATACGGGTGCTGTAATCATCTCTGCTGCTGCAGGAAATCAATTTGCTTTAGAAAATGGAAATTTACAAAATGGGGTTTTTACCTATACAATTTTAGAAGCCTTAAATCAATATCCAACCATTAAAATAGGAGCACTACGCAAAACCGTTTCAGAGCGTGTATCACTGCTCACCAATGGACTACAGAAGCCTACCTTCCGAAATGAAACCATGGCTGTTGATTGGGATGTATGGTAATTGCAGGCCCTCCGATTCCTAATTTATGACCTAAAACGCATGGTCAAATCCTATAAATTTAGTATGTTTGTATTCAGAGAAACGATAAACTAATTTCTAGGCTTCGGATAAATTTTTATTGAAGTTAGCTCTTAGAATTATCTAACTATCTGATGTAACACTAAAACTATAACAATCTATTTGACTGTATCCTCAAGCCTATTATGATGAAAAAAATTTTACCTGTCGTCTTAGTACTTTCTTTATGTATTTTATGGGCACTAATAAAGCCAATAACTAACCGCTCCACCAGTACATCTAAAACCCCAGAAGGTGCATCTGAAAAAATTGCATTCACCAAACCCTCACAAGCAAGTACTGAGTTACCTCAAAAGGAATTGGTAAGTATTGAAACCACCGAAAAGAACATTTCATACGATCATGAATTAGAAATAGAGGAAGCTGAAACTGATGGTCCTATGGAAGCCATTGAACAAGATTTCAATCGTACGATGAATCCTACCTTGGGCCGCCCTACGCGTGAAAATCTAGCTGGAATCCTGCAACAGATGAGCGCCAATTCAGTTCTCAATTCGCCTGGAAGCAGCACCACGCCTTGGGTTGAGAGAGGCCCCAATAATGTAGGGGGTAGAACTCGTGCCATCATGGTGGATCCGAACGATGCTACTAAAAAAACCATTTGGTCGGCAGGTGTCGATGGTGGGCTCTGGAAGACTACCGACATCACAGCTACGAGTCCGAATTGGGCTCCTATTAATGATACGTTTGCAAATCTTGCAATCACCTGCTTGGCTTATGACTCACTAAATAGTGATACCATGTATTTTGGTACAGGTGAAGGATGGTATAATTTAGACGCCGTAAGGGGCTCGGGAGTATGGCGCACAACCAATGGCGGAACAACCTGGTCACAACTTGGGAGTACCACCGGATCATCATTTTATTATATTAACCGTATTGTAGTGCACCCTACCAACCATAAAGTATATATCGCTACAAAAAATGGAATTTATATTTCATCCAATGCGGGTGGTACATTCACAAATATTGGCTATACAGGAAAGAATGTTTCCGATATAGAAATTGCTTATAGTGGAAGAGTGCATATTGGAATCGGCGATTACTTTACTACCCGTGAATATCATTATACCGATAACGATGGTAGTACCTGGGATCCAACCACAACAAATTTCAATACCATCGTCACTGGTGGCCGTCGCGTGGAATTAGCCATAGCACCAACTAATAACGCCACCTTGTATGCATTGGTAGGAACCACGGGTGCAATACAAGGTATATTCAAATCAACCAATAGTGGTATTACTTGGGCAGCTACGGGTTCTACGGCCTGGTTCGATCAAAACTGTTCATCATCCTCTGCCGATTTTACTCGCACCCAATCGTGGTACGACCTTGCCATTGCGGTAAATCCAACGGATGAGAACCATGTGATGATTGGTGGCGTAGATATTTTAAAAACCACGAATGGAGGAACAAGCTGGTCGCAAATAACTAGTTGGTGGGGAGGATGTAGTCGCCAATATGTTCATGCCGATCAGCACGTAATTTGTTATGAACCAGGAAGTAGTACCGTAGCTTATTTTGGCAATGATGGTGGTATTTGGAGAACAGCAACTGCAACTGCAACCACCCCTACAATTGCCGCTAAGAGCAATAACTATAATGTGACTCAATTTTATTCATGCGCCATTCATCCTACGAGTGGATCAAATATTTATTTGGCAGGGGCGCAGGATAACGGCACACAGCGATTCACCACTGCAGGAATGAATGCAACCACCGACGTAACTGGCGGTGATGGAGCACTTTGTTTTATCGATCAAGCAAGTCCTGCCTATCAGATTGCATCTTATGTTTATAATAATTTCTACTTATCAACCAACAGTGGCGCATCATTTACTGGCACATTAATCAACGACAATGTAACCGGTAGATTCATTAATCCTGCAGGTTATGATAACAATTTACATATTCTATATACTGCCCGATCGACAAGTACAATTTACCGAGTGAAAACAGTAACTGGAACACCTTCTACTGCTACCTCTGTAACAATAACAGGCATGGCTGCTATGGCCAGCTTTTTCAAAGTCTCACCATATACTACCGCTTCATCTACTGTTTTTATTGGTAATGAAGCAGGCAAAGTTTATAAAGTTACCAATGCCGATAATACACCTACAATCACTGATATTAGTGGTACAAGCCTACCTGCTGGAACTATTTCAGGTATTGATATTGGTGCGAATGAAAATGAACTCGCAGTCACATTTTTCAATTATGGAGTTACATCCGTTTGGTATACTTCCAACGGAGGTACCTCTTGGGTGAGTAAAGAAGGTAACTTACCTGATATGCCCGTTCGATGGGTATTGTTCAATCCGAATAATCGTGATGAAGTATTGCTTGCCACCGAGCTTGGTGTTTGGGCCTCTACCAATTTCAGTGCTACCACACCTTCATGGATTACTTCTAATGCTGGCTTAGCCAATGTTCGAGTTGATATGTTACAATATCGCAGCTCTGATAAAATGGTTTTTGCTGCTACTCATGGTCGTGGCCTATATTCCAATGTGGGCTTCTCTCCTGCGCCCATACCCAATTTTAGCGCGTCCTTATTACAGCCATGCATCAATCAAACAGTGACATTAAGTGATGCAAGTGCATTGAATCCAACTTCTTGGTCGTGGAGTATTACGCCATCGAGTTATAGCTTTGTTGGAGGTACTACAGCAAACTCTCAAAATCCACTGGTGCAGTTTACTGCCCCAGGAACAAGCTATAGTATTACACTCGCCGCCACCAATTCATTTGGAAGTAATAATATCACCAAATCAAATTATATCACCACCATTGCTGCGATAACAAGTAATACCATCAGCGGCACACAATCGGTATGCTTAGGAATTGCACCTACCCTATTTACGGGCTCACAACCGGCAGGCGGAGCACCCGCAGTGAATTCTGGCACTAAAGTGAGTGAAGAATTTAGCGGAACACTAACGCCTTCGGGTTGGAATTTGGTATTGAATCAAAATACTTTACTTATTGCCGACACGCTTAATAGTTATATAAGAGGCGGGACTAAAGGCGATATCATGGCAAATAATTTCAATGTGTCGGCTACAAGCAGAGCGCAAATGAATACCAAAACATTTACTGCCATTGTCTCACCAGAGCAATTGAGCTTTGATGTGGCGCATGCTACTTATGTGGGTTATAGCGATTCCTTAATCATTCTCACTTCTAATGGTGCAAGTTTTACCCGTTTGGCTGCTTGGGGATCGGCACAAACGGTTGATACCATTAATGGAATAACTACTGCTGCTGCGCAAACTTCTGTGTTTATTCCAACTGCAACACAATGGTGCAAAAAATCAATTACCTTACCTGCAGGTACAACACAAGTACGATTTGAATTTTATTCTGGATTTGGAAACGAATTATATATCGACCGCGTTCGCATTGATAGTTTTGCATTGCCTATTACTTACCAATGGATTAAGAGCATCACCTCTGCCACTGCAGGATTCAGTGCAGCAGCAGGTTCTAGCACCTCCAAAGATTATTCATCGGCAACGCTCAGCAATAATACTTGGTTCCGTCGAATTGTAAATTCAGGATCATGTACCATAGATACTTCTTCGGCAATTGCTATCACTGTGAACAGTTTACCCACCGCAAATATTACTGCTGGAGGCGCCACCACTTTTTGCCAAGGTGGTAATGTAACCCTCAATGCCAACACTGGAAGCGGTTTGAATTATCAATGGCGACTCAACAGTGCTAACATTTCTGGAGCTACCGCAGCTAGTTATGCAGCATCTGCAAGTGGCGTTTATAAAGTAGTTGTTACCAACAGTAATGGCTGTTTCGACTCTTCAAACACAATTACTGTTGTTGTAAATGCGTTACCAAGTGCAACAATTACACCCGCAAGTGCAATCACTTTTTGCCAAGGAGGCAGTGTGGTATTGAATGCAAATACGGGTGGGGGACTTACTTACCAATGGCGTAAAGATGGGGCAAATATTAGCGGAGCAACCAGTGCTTCTTATACAGCAAGCACTTCGGGAGCATACAAAGTAATTGTTACCAATGCTAATGCATGTTATGATTCCTCTTCTGTGGTAAATGTGGTAGTGAACTCCTTACCATCAGCTACAGCAACTGCTGCAAGTGCCACTACTTTCTGTCAGGGCGGAAGTGTTGTCATCAATGCCAATACAGGTGGTGGACTCACCTACCAATGGCGAAAAAATGGTGCGAATATTTCAGCCGCCAACTCATCGAGTTATACTGCAACTACTAGTGGCAGTTATAAAGTGGTTGTAACCAATTCCAATAGTTGTTCTGATTCATCGAGTGCAGTGGTGGTAACAGTAAATGCCTTACCAACAGCAACTGTTACAGCCGCAAGTGCCACTACTTTTTGTCAAGGCGGTAGTGTTGTTATAAATGCAAACAGTGGCAGCGGACTTACCTATCAATGGAGAAAAGATGGAGTGAATATTAGTAGTGCGACAAGCATTAGCTATACTGCCAATGCAAGTGGAATTTATAAAGTTATTATAAGCAATATCAATGGTTGTATTGACTCTTCCAATACCATAACAGTTACTGTAAACCCATTACCTACTGCAGCGATAACTGCTGCTGGAGCTACTACATTTTGTCAAGGCAATAATGTTTTGATTACTGCCAATACTGGAAGCGGATTAAATTACCAATGGAGAAAAGATGGAACCAATATTAGTAGTGCCACCTCATCTAGTCTCACCGCTTCTGCCGCTGGTGTTTACAAAGTAATCATAACCAATAGTAATGGTTGTATCGATTCTTCAAATGCAGTTACTGTAATAGTAAATTCATTGCCAAGTGCGAGCATCACTCCTGGAGGACCTACTACCTTTTGCCAAGGTGGTAGTGTAACACTTTCGGCTAATAGCGGAAGCGGTCTTAACTATCAATGGAGAAAAGATGGAATTGATATATCGGGTGCTACTGGAATATCATTTAACGCGAGTGTAAGTGGCAACTACAAAGTGGTAGTCACCAATACCAATGGATGTATTGATTCATCGAGTGCCTTAACGGTAGTAGTGAATGTACGCCCTAGTGCTTCTATTACTGCCAATGGTTCGCTTAGCTTTTGTCAAGGTGGAAGTGTTACGCTTAACGCAAACACTGGCAGTGGCTTAAGTTATCAATGGAAGAAGAACGGATTGAATATTAGTGGTGCTAACAGCGCAAGCTATACAGCTAATAGTACTGGGAATTATATTGTTGTGGTGAATAACATTACGAATTGTACCGACTCTTCAAGTGCGGTAACTGTGGTGGTAAATACTTTACCAAATGCAACAATTACACCTACAGGCGATACTATATTCTGTATTGGAGGTAGTGTTATTTTAAATGCCAATGCAGGAACAAACTTATCCTATCAGTGGAAGCTGAATGGTAATAATATCAGTGGTGCGAATGCAATAAATTACACCGCAAATAGCGCAGGTAGTTATCAGGTGGTAGTAACTAACGCAAATGCATGCAAAGATTCATCGAGAGTAATCACTGTTACTGTGAATCCATTACCTATTGCTCCTATCATTATATTGAATGGTTTAAAACTCACCACCACCAGCACAGGAAATTATCAATGGTTCAGAAACGATACCGCCATCTCGGGAGCTACAAATAATAACTATGATATTACTCAAAAAGGAACATATAAATTACGAATTACCGATGTGAATGGCTGTTCCGCAATTTCAAATAGTATCATCATAAGTAATGTTGGTATTCGATCGGGCATCATCGATTATCCTTTCTCAGTATATCCAAATCCTGCCGAAAATATTATTATCATCATAGGAATTAGTGTTGATGAAACAGCAGTTTCGTTTATGATTATCAATGCCCTTGGCGAAATTGTTAAGGTTGGAAATATCACCAAACAAAAAACCGAAATCGAAATTAGTGATTTAGCCAAAGGAGTATATCTCGTTAGAATAGGTGACCGAATGGAGAAGTTTGTTAAGGAATAACTACAAATTTCCACCCCATAAAAAACGCTGTCGGAAAATACCGACAGCGTTTTTAGTTTTATTAATCTGAGTGGATTATTCCTTTATCAATTTCACTTGCAATACCAATCCATTATGATTTATTACGCCGAGATAATATCCTGGAGTCCATTTTTCTGCTGGCACAAGAACATTTTCTTTGCCATTAATTTTTTCAGTTTGAATGCATTGACCTTGCATATTGTAAATCATCATTGCCTCAGCATTTTTAAACGATTCAGGTAAAACAATATTGAAATCTTTGTTTGAAGGATTTGGGTAGACATTGCTTGTTTCTGGTCCTCCTAATGAAGTAATACCTGTTACCTTATTTCCTGTTAAGAATCCATTTTGAATGGCTTTATTAAAAGCTACGGTGGATCCGTTATCTATTTTACCACTTGGGTCAATTAATAATCCTACAATATGTAATCGAGAAATATTCCAAGTAGGATCGATCACCACTTGGAAGTTATGTGTAAACGAATCACCGGGGTTAATTGAGGTAGCAAATGCATTGCTTAAGCCCGCAAAGTTTGGAGAGATAATACGTCCCACATGATCGTATACCATTTTACTTGCAGGAACTGGATTCGACAATAACTCGTATCCACCCATTGCTCCCGAACCACCACCAGCATAGGCATTCGATTGACTATATTTTGAAGAAGTACCGGTAACACTATCTTCTACTAAGACAAAAGCAATGCGATAATTGCCTGTAACTGCAGTTTTAAATTTTGTAGTCAAACTTACATCCAATACTCGGGTAGTTGCATTGTATTTTGCACCACCGCGAATCACACCTTTGGGTGCTACCATGATACGAGTCAAGAAATCACCTTCCATTGCTGAAGGATCTTTTGAAGTTCCTCTATCAACCAACATACTTGGATAGCCACTTATTTTAGGTCCAATACCTTTATCGTATGGAGAGAAAGTCATGGGGTCGTTATTATGAACAGCAATACCAATGATTAGGTTGGTATATTTATCATCCATCTTCTTCAACCAAACTGCACCTCTAGGGCACCATTGACACCAGGTTCCTGTAGCTTCTTCGGCAACCACAAATTTATCAGTAGCAGGCACGGGAGCACTGACGTTTAATACTTTTAAATTATCTGCCGTATTATCATCAGCAATACCATTCACCAGTTTCACTTCTGCACTTACAGTACTTGCTCCTGCTAATAAAGTAATATTATTATCAAGGGTAATTGTAGTAGTGGCCAAACTCGCTAAAGTAAGCCCGCTTACATTTTTAGTTTGCTTCACACTATTATAAGTGAATTCAACACTTGCAGAAGTAATCACTTGTGTTCCGATATTACGTATTTCTACTGTTGGCGTTACAATTTGTCCGGCCAAGGATCCTAATACATTATTAATTGCCGATACTGTACCATTCAAATTGGGTTTGATATAGGCTGCATAAGTATAAGATACATCGTCGATATAATAAGAGCTGTTGGTTGTTGGATAAATATCCATAGAGGCTATTTGACGATAAGCATTTTGGAAGATTCCTTTAGAAACACCATCAATTAAAAAATTCCAGGTATTGGTATTGAGGTTGATTTGCAATTCTACCTTCATCCAAGCATTTTGAGTATAGGATCCTTTTAATAATTCGCCTGATAATGTATTTACTAAATTGAATTGTCCTAATGAATCGAAATTCACATCGACACTCCAGCCTTTACCTAGTGTAGTTTGCTCCTGCAAATTGAAATAACCTTTCTTTTGATTATCAACAAACATGTTCATGCTCAAATTCAAAGTGCCGGTATTATACTGCCCTCCAAAAGGAAGAACAATATCGCTTGGACCGCCACTTGTAGAAGTGAAGTAGAGTGAATTACTCCCGCTTTTAGCCTTCACGCTGCTAATCTTCACATCATCGGAACCTCCGGGGCTATTGCTCCATGTTTTCCATGTGGTATTTGACAGTCCAAGATAATTTCCAGAAGTATAGGAATCGAAATTATCGGTAAATGTTTGCGCCACTGCTTTTGTTGAAAAGGCAGACATCGCAATAAAGAGAAATGCGTAAAACTTATTCATGTAATGATTTGATTAAAAAAATCAAATATAGAAATAGTTTATACAAAACAAAGGTAGTCCAGAAACATTCTCAAGATAATGAAAGGAAGTGCTAAAAAGTTACTTATGAAAGGCAATACCTATTTGGCTTGTATCAAATCCATTTTGCAATCCGGACAACTGCCCGGCTTGTCACTAATGACTTTAGGGTGCATCGGGCAATAGTATTTTCCTGTGCCTTTTAATTTCTTTGCTACATCTTCTCTCGCATAAAAACGAAAGGATACACCAAAAGTGGTAAGGTGCTGAGATCCAATTTGTGTTTTGATTACATATTGATATAAGGGGATATCGGTCATGGCATAAAACGAAAACTTCCCTCGCGAATAATTCACCATCGGAGTTATAAAAACCTTTTTGTACCCTGTAGCTTCGGGGTCGTAGTTGGGGTAGTGGTACAATAGTATATCATGATTCAATTGCATCTTTGCTACCTGTTCGTATCGTAATTGCAAGGTTACACCATAATGATCGAGAAACGATTTGGTGGCGAATAGTGAAACACTTCCATAATTCCCCAGCTTCTCTCCTATTGGATTCCAACCTTTCTTTATATAAAGTGCATTGGCAAACACTTTGAAATTCTGTTTTTCCCAACCATGGAATAAAAACAAATGAAAAATAATATCCTGTGCTCCTGATGAAAGCTGCACCGATTGAGGTTTGGTTACATAGTAGGGAGTACCCGAAAACGGTTCAATTTTTTTTGAAGAATCGTTATAGCTTCCTAATGGAATTTTAAATCCCAATCCAAGCGTAATCTCTTTTTTAGTCTTACCATTATACTTATTAAGAATATCGTAACGCGGAAAAAAAATCAAATCGCCTACCCCCCCAGATTGATAAGTGGTCGCTGGATTTTGACGCAACCCTACTTCCTTCTTCTGAAAATAGTACCCGCTTTCAATCGACATCGTGAAATTTTTTGATACTCCGTAGGCTAAACGGAAATATTCGTAATGACTCGTATAGCTATCAAAATATTTTGCTGTATCGCGTTTTGACCCAGTATAGAAATTATTTGTGTTGATTAATTGAATGTTCGTATTGAGTTCAATTTGATTTTCATCGAGTACACCTTGCGATGAACCTCCTGCGATGGGGCAACCACTTCCTCCAGCACAACATTGAGCGCTTGAATTAATTGAATTAAAAGCAAAGAAACTAAACAGCAAAAGAGAAAGAATATACTTACCAAAACTCATAACAACCTCATTAAAGAATAGAAAATCTTATTGTGTGATAACTACATTCATATACTGAAATTTACTTCCACTTTGTATACGAAGTAAATAGGTGCCCGCTGCAAGCCCGGTATATTCGAGAGGCAAATTATTTTCACCAGCTTCCTTGACTCCTTTGAATACGGCTTTGGCAAGCTTGCCGTCCATACCGTATAAGTCAATTACTATATCCGACTTTTCTGTTAATGTGAATTTAAGTTGTGCCCCATTGAAAGCTGGATTAGGTGACACGCTTGCTGCTTGTATTGAGCTAGTTCCTTGTTCAATTCCTGTGGCAGCCATGGCTTGATTCAAGGCTGTTTGCATTGCATTTGCATCCACGGTATTGGCTGCATTATAAAAAACTGTATGACTGGCACCGCCACCCAAGATTACAACTTTTGGCATTCCAACACTGCCATATGCGGTCATCTTTACTTTCGAATCGGAGAAGGTAATGGCATTGGTTATATTATTCGAACTCTTCCAGCTATTTAATGAAGTACAATTGGTTCCACCATCATCATCAAACATATAAAAACTTACCAAGTTAGGATGGGCCGTTTTGGTGCTTTCCATCAAGGCGTTGGCAGTTAACGATGGGCCAAGGCATGAACCACATGGCATTACCCAAACAATGATAATCACCTTTCCAGAGTTGAGTTCATTAAACAAATGATGGGGTACCCCATTACAATCGGTGGACGTGAAATCGGTAGCTGTTTGCGCTTGTACATTAAACATTGTAATCAATGCAAAACTGATACTGAGTAGTAATTTTCTCATATTAAACTAGGTTGAATATTCAAAATTAAACCTTTTATCCCGTTTTAGCACTATGAGATAAGTCAATCCTCAAATTTCTCAGAAATGGCGCTACAAAATCGTCATATATTATTATGTTTGTATCATTCAATATGAAATACCTAGGAAGTTTAATTACTGGAATTCTCGCCATTTATGGAAATCTGCATGGAGGTCACTTCGTTTGGATGAATACCGCAGCGATGTTGGTTTTATTTGTTGCTCTCGATTGGTTGCTTCCAACTGTGGTAGAAACCGAGAGAAAAGAGAATTCAGTTTTACCTACCCTTATTCTTTTATTGCACGTTGTATCACACACCATTGCGATTGCCATATTAATAATTGGTGCAAGCAATCATTTCTTGAGTGGCTATGTGCTTGTAGGTGCCATCATTTCTACTGGATTGAACGCGGGTATATCAGGAATTATCTCAGCGCATGAGCTCATACACAGAAAGCAAAGCTGGATGCAGGCTTTAGGAGTTTGGAATTTACTCCTAGTGCATTATTCTCACTTTTTTATTGAACATATTAAAAACCATCATAAGCAAGTTGGGACCATGCGCGATCCGGCCACTGCTCGTAAGAATGAATCCCTCTATGCTTTTTTTGTGCGTACCATTCCGGCCCAATTTATTTCGGCATTCACCATAGGAAATGCACAAAAGAAATGGCATCAAAATATTGTCCTTCGGTTGCTTGTTGCTCAGTTGAGTCTCGATATTGCCATAGTATATTTCTTCGGAAATACAGCGCTCATTGCATTTGTAGCACAATCGCTCATTGCAATTTTACTTCTCGAGTATGTTAATTATATCGAACATTATGGGCTCGTTAGAGTGGAAGGATCAAAATACACGGCACAACATGCCTGGCAGAGCGATGCCATCACCTCTCGAATTACCTTATTGGAACTTTCCAGGCATAGCGATCATCATTTAAAGGCTTCGAAACCATATCATGAATTGGTATCACACCCCGGCAGCCCTACCTTGCCTGGTGGCTATTTCGGCATGTTTTATTGTTGCTTGATTCCTGCCTTGTGGTTTCGAATGGTAAACCCATTGCTTAGTGAAACGGATAAAACTTAAGCACAATATGGCCATAAAAGTGGTGAACAACTGCCCTGAGCCCAGCCTTCGATTCCCCATTATTTTATTTACTTTTGCGCCGCTTTTAAAAGCATTTCGCTATTTCATTTTTATTATCTGTACCTCCCCATGAAATTAAACGTCCATTATTCTCAAAAATTCAGCGACCGTCATACTGGCGCTACTTCCGAAGAAACACAAGCGATGCTGAAGCAGATTGGTGCTCCGAGTGTTGATGCGTTAATCGACGAAACAATTCCTTCAAGCATTCGCCTAAAAGAGCCCTTGAATATTAAGCCTGCCCAAACTGAAGAACAGTTTTTGGCAAATTTGAAAAAGATTGCTTCAAAAAATAAAATCTTCAAACAATATCTTGGTCAAGGATACTATAACACTTTTACTCCTGGTGTGATTCTACGTAATATCACCGAAAACCCAGGATGGTACACACAATATACCCCTTACCAAGCAGAAATTGCGCAAGGCCGTTTAGAGGCACTGCTCAATTTCCAAACCATGGTTATTGAACTAACTGGTTTGGAAATCGCCAATGCATCGTTGCTTGATGAAGCTACTGCCGCTGCCGAAGCAATGCACATGATGCAGGATATGAAATCGAAGACACAAGGTGATAAATTATTCATCGATGCCAATACTTTCATTCAAACCATCGATGTTTTAAAAACGCGTTGTGAAGCCTTAGGAATTGAAGTGGTGATTGCCGATTATCGCGCAACTACCCTCGATTCGTCGTTCTTTGGAATTTATTTACAATACCCTAATAACGAAGGTACCATTGAGGACTACCGTATATTCATCAATCATGCACATGAAGTAGGAGCCAAAGTATGCGTAGGTGCCGATTTACTAGCATTAACGATACTTACGCCTCCAGGAGAATTTGGCGCAGATATTTGCATTGGTTCATCTCAACGTTTTGGCGTTCCATTAGGATATGGTGGCCCTCACGCTGGATTTATGGCTACCAAGGATGAGTTTAAACGCTCGATGCCCGGTCGTATTATTGGTGTGAGTAAAGATGCTCAGGGTAATCGTGCTTTACGTATGGCATTGCAAACCCGCGAACAACATATTCGTCGTGATAAAGCCACAAGTAATATTTGTACGGCTCAGGTTTTACTAAGTATTATGGCATCAATGTATGCTGTATATCATGGACCCGAAGGATTGAAGAAGATTGCCCTTCGCACCCATAGCCTGACTCGCTTATTTGCAGAAGCCATCACGGCTGTAGGTTATAAAGTAGAAAACGAAACTTATTTCGATACACTTAGAATTAAAACACGCTATACCTTCGAAGCCATTCGCGAGATGTCGGAGAAAGCAAATATCAACTTACGTTATTTTGAAGATTATCATACTGGGGTTTCTTTCGATGAAACTACCACCTTCGAAGATGTGAAAGAACTCTTGGCGATTTTCAGTAAGGCCAATAAATCAACACCTATTAACTTAGAAACATTGGCCAATACGCTTGAGCTTAATTGGGCTAAGCAGCATGTTCGTACTTCTACCTATATGCAATATGATGTGTTTAACAACTATCATACAGAGCATGAAATGTTGCGTTATATCAAACGCTTGGAAGCGAAAGATTTGAGTATGGCCCATAGCATGATATCGTTAGGAAGTTGTACAATGAAACTCAATGCAACTACCGAAATGGTTCCTATCACCTGGCCTGAGTTCAACCAATTGCATCCGTTCATTCCAGCAAATCAAGCCGTTGGATATCACGAAATTTTCGAAGAGCTAGAGCGCGATTTAGCTGCTATCACTGGATTTCAAGGCACTTCGTTACAACCCAATGCGGGAGCTCAAGGAGAGTATGCCGGTTTACTTGTTATCAGAGAATACCTAAAAAGCATCGGACAAGGACATCGTACAGTAGCGCTTATTCCAAGCTCTGCCCATGGAACCAATCCTGCAAGTGCTGTCATGGCGGGCATGACTGTAGTGGTAACCAAGTGTGATGAAAATGGAAATGTGGATGTTGCCGACCTAAAAGCAAAAGCTGAATTACATAAGGATAATTTGGCGTGTTTGATGGTTACCTACCCATCGACCCATGGAATTTTTGAAACTGAAATTAAAGAAATTACTGCCCTCATACATCAATATGGTGGTCAAGTATATATGGATGGTGCCAATATGAATGCTCAAGTTGGCCTTACCTCTCCGGCTTCAATTGGAGCCGATGTTAACCATATTAACTTACATAAAACCTTCTGTATCCCGCACGGAGGTGGTGGTCCGGGCATGGGCCCAATTTGTGTGGCCAAACATTTGGTGCCATTCTTACCAAGTCACAGTGTGGTAAAAACAGGTGGTAGTAAAGGAATTCATGCAGTAAGTGCCGCTCCTTGGGGAAGTGCAAGCATCCTTTTAATTAGCTATGCTTATATTAAAATGATGGGGCCTGATGGGTTGACCGAAGCAACCAAGTATGCTATTTTGAAAGCTAATTATATTGCCTCTCGTTTGAAGGAAAGCTATAAAATTTTATATACCGGACATCAAGGCCGTTGCGCGCATGAAATGATTTTGGATACTCGTACATTCAAACATGCAAGTGGAATTGAAGTAGAAGATTTGGCAAAACGATTGATGGATTATGGATTCCACGCCCCAACCGTTTCGTTTCCTGTAGCTGGTACATTAATGATAGAACCAACTGAAAGTGAAAGCTTGGCGGAGTTAGATCGTTTCTGCGATGCGATGATTGCCATACGTAAAGAAGTGGAAGATGTAGAAAGTGGCAAAGCAGATAAGACGGATAATGTATTGAAGAATGCACCACATACTGCAGCCATGATTACTGCGAATGAGTGGTCACATGCCTATACTAGAGAAGAAGCAGCCTTCCCTATTTCATTTGTTGCTGATCGAAAATTTTGGCCAAGTGTAGCACGTATCAATAATACTTATGGCGATCGCTATTTGGTATGCAGCTGTGCTCCTATCGCATCTTATGCCGAAGCCGATGAGGCGAAGGCAACTGGGAGCCAAGGTTAATAAATCCCGACCTAACAAAAAAGCCATTACAAATATGTAATGGCTTTTTTTATTTCTCAAGAAACTAAGAAAGTAATTTCTGGCGGAGGATGAATTCGTACTGTTCGTTATCTCTTTTAATTTTTTGTGAGGCTTCGTAATTATCGTAAGCATCTTGTATTAGTTTCTTTAGTTCTTCGGCAACATAAGGCTTACGTACATACTGATATATTTTTCCTTTGTTTACTGCTTCAATTACCGTTTCCATATCGGTATAGCCGGTAAGAAGTATACGTACTGGATCGGGGTAATCTTTCATTACCTCTTCCAAAAACTCAACACCAGTTTTGATTGGCATACGTTGATCGGTAATAATCACATGAATCTTATTCTTCTCTAGAAGAAGTTTTCCTTCATCGGCCGACTCGGCGATAAAGACTTCAAAATCGATACGGAAATTGGCTTTGAATGAAACTAAATTGTTTCTTTCATCATCCACGTAAAGTACTTTTATTTTAGGTTTCTCGCTCATAAAACGGTATGTATATTCAATGTAAATTATGCTATATTTGCTTTTTTATAAGTGATGTTCCAAAACAAATATAGCACTTCCATTCACAAAAGTAATAAAATATCGCAAAATTTCGCGCCCTTGTTTTTTCGTATTGCAAGTGAGGATGACCTCTTTTATCTCGATAGATTAATCCAATCGCATCCAGAGATTTGCATTATTGATGAAATCAAAAGTCAGCTTCGCGATTTAGTCAAGTTGCGCAACCCTTCGAAAAAGCTCAACGAAGATGAGATCAATTCCTTGATTTTGATTCATATTAACGATACAAATATTGACGAGTATGGAGTATGGGTTTATTATCCTTGGTGTAATAAATTAGTTCATCTTTTAGATGAAGGGGAGTTTGTAGAAGTAAGAACCAACAGAAATAAAAATAAGATTACTGCTGAAGAGCAGTCTCAATTAGCTACAAAAATTGTGGGTGTGATTGGGCTTTCTGTTGGGCAATCGGTATCAGTTACGATGGCCATGGAACGTTGCTTTGGTGAACTTCGCATTGCCGATTTTGATACTCTTGATCTTACGAATTGCAATAGAATTCGAACTCCGGTTTCAAATTTGGGTTTGCCCAAAGCGGTGATTGTAGCTAGAGAAATTTCAGAGATAGATCCCTTTCTTACTGTAAAATGTTATTTAGATGGTATTACTCCAGAGAATATCGACGATTTCATGACGAAGGATGGAAAGTTGGACGTGCTGGTAGAAGAATGCGATAGTGTAGAAATAAAAATTGTTAGTCGATTCAAGGCCAAAGAACATCGTATTCCAGTAGTGATGGAAATGAGTGATCGTTGTATGATTGATGTGGAGCGATACGACTTAGAGCCTGATTTGAAGATGTTTCAAGGTAATATTGAGCACCTCGATTTAATCAATATCAAGGATTTAAATCCTCAACAAAAGATGGCATACATGTATCCAATGGTGAGTGGTGATAATGTATCTATGCGACTCAAGGCATCTGTTGGAGAGATGGGGAAAACCTTATCTGCTTGGCCTCAACTGGCGTCAGCAGTAATTCTGGGGGGGGGCGCAAGCGCCGATGTTGTGCGCAGAATTTTACTCGACCATACCCGAATTTCGGGAAGGTTTTATTTTGATATTGAACAAACTATAGGAAAATAATTAAAACTTGTTTTGAGAATGTGTTCCATTTTTATAATTTGCACGCAACTTGAAAACAAATAACTATTTTTTAGCACACAGAGATGATTAGAATTAGAGCTTTTCGGGCTATAGATGAACCTCAGACCTGCAATAGGTTTTTGGAGGGACACCGAAAGGTGCTCGAGGAATTCAATTTGGAGAATATCACCACCAATACACCTAAGTGGATAAGCCATCCGCAAACATATGTAGTGATTGGAGAACTTGATGGAGATTTGATTGGAGGAATCCGTGTACAATTGGCAGATGGAGATTTTCCATTGCCTGTAGAAGATGCTGTTGGGCATTTTGATGCAAACATTCATAAATTGGTCGAAAAATATAGAAAAGACGTGGGAACAGGTGAGCTTTGTGGACTTTGGAACTCGAGAAGGCTACCTCCAAATTTGGGGATTACCGTTCTGTTATCCATTGCTGCAGTGTCCATTTGCGACCAACTAACCATAAAAAACCTTTTTGCAATTTGTGCGGGATATACTTTAGCGGGTGCACGTCGATTGGGTTTTGAGATTGAAAAGTCGGTTGGAAATAATGGAGAATTTACTTATCCAAATTCTAATTTTGTGGCGAGGGTTTTAAGCATGAATTGTATTACTTTAGCATCCTCCAATGTGCAATATAAAGGTGAGATGTTGGATTTAAGAGCTGACCGTAATTTCAAAAGAATTTTGCAAACTTCACAAGAGCCTATTCCTATTGAATACGATCTTATATTGAAGAATATCACCAGTGACGTATTAAATGGTACTAAAAATTAACGAATGATGAGACAAAGAATCCTCCTGATGTTGCTGCTCTTCAGAGCGGTCGTTTCATATTCCATCCAACCCGTTACTTTTCAAAAGAACGATCAGCCACAACTCATTGGTAAAAAAATAGAATATTACGAAGATAAAAAGAGTGATAAAAAAATTGAAGAGATTGCCAATAATGTAACCTTCACTCCCCACGCTAAAGATGTTGCTAATTTCGGACTTGAAAATTCATCCTTTTGGATTCATTTTCAAATTTTCAACAACTCCGATTTACCCGAATTGTTATTGGAGGTAGCCCAACCTCAAGAAGATGAAATAGAACTCTATACCCGAAATGCTGATGGTAGTTTTATTGTTATAAAGATGGGCGACAAATTGCCTTTCGGCGAACGTAGCTATCGTTTTCCAGCATTTATTTTCAAGTTACCCCTCTTGCCTGCTGCAACTGGCGACTATTACCTTAGAGTAAAAAATCACGAACAACAACAAGTGCCAATCTATATCGGGGCACCTGATGATATTATTAATAAAAATATCAATAGCGAAACCATCATCGCTTTGTATATGGGTATCATCCTCGTGATGTTTCTATATAACCTCTTTTTGTATTTTAGTATTCGCGACAAATCCTATCTCTATTATGTATCTTATGTAATTACCATTGGTATTACACAAATAGCATTATTGGGATACGCATTTAAATTCTTATGGCCTAATAACCCATGGTTGCAAAATAATGCAACCTATATCTTTAGTAGTTTATCAGGCATCGCAATTTCAATCTTCTTACAAGACTTCTTAAAAACGCGTATTGTAACGCCTCGATTAAGCAGAGTCATTGATGTATTCGTGTTAGGATATATTATTTGTATACCGGTTGCAACTGTTTTTCACCAATATATCACAGGATATTACATGCTTCAAGTACTCGGAATGGGTGGAGCAGCAATAGCAATAGCAACTGCTGTAATTGCACTTCAGAAGAAAGTTGCTTCAGCAAAATTCTTTCTATTCGCTTGGTTGGTATTTCTTTTAGGAGTTATCATTTTCGTTTGTAAAGATTACAATATCGTACCATATAATTCATTCTCACTCTATACACTTCC
>CANLPK010000008.1 GCA_947492885.1 Bacteroidota bacterium | reverse complement strand
TCTCTGTGGGTAGAGCCTTGAAAATATGATATGCCGCCTTTAACTCGCAATACGGAAGTGCGGCGACTGAGTTCGATATATTGAATTTTACACTGGCTGATTCCCAAGCGTTCATGTATGCATCACTTGAAATATTTTTTTCAAGTAGTGTATTAAAAAACAAGTCAGGTTCGCATCGCAATACAGAGGTGAGCGAACCGAAAGGATTTCCCACATGTCCGATGGCTTGAACATGAACATGCATTTGAGGTGGATTGTTGCGTATGAATTGCTTCAAATTTTTACTTAACATGGGTCCACCAATACTTATAATTAAATTGGGAACTAAATCACTCCGATTATTATTAGCATCTAAAACAAAATCATAATTGCGAATTTCAGTATGCTTGTAATTCGAAATGATATCGGCAATCACAGGGATTTTTTTTGTCTCTTGCAAATTCCTAATTGCTTCCAAAACCCTTTCTCCGTATTGGTTTGCGCCAATCAAAAGGAGTATCTTCAAAGCATCATTACTATGGAATAACATTTCAAGATGTGATAGCATTGAATTCAGATCTGAGCTATCATTAGTAGAAGAATGCTCGGTCAAAACTTGAGCTTCAGGATGTGAAATTGGGGCTAAAGTATACTCATACTTTTCATTTTCAGAAGGGTAGAAAGGTTCGCAAAATGGCACATTAATGTGCACTGGCAATGACTGCTGAACACCTAATGAAATGATATCGGCAACGGATGCTTTAATAGTGGCTAATGAACTTTCTTGTAGCTGATGAGGAATGGTTATTTGTTTGAGAATGTGATTTTGAAAAACACCCTCTTGACGAATGGCTTGTCCATCCCATTGATCAATGAGTTCGGGTGGTCGATCGGCCGTTACTACTATGAGTGGTATATTTTGATAGAAGGCTTCGCAGATGGCAGGGTAAAAATTTAATACCGCGGTGCCACTCGTACAAATAATGGCGACAGGCTTCTTTGATTGTTGAGCAATTCCTAGTGCAATGAATGCTGCACTGCGTTCATCTACAACGGGAATACATTTTATTTTAGGGTGACGGTTAAAAGCGACAATTAAAGGCACATCACGGCTACCAGGGCAGATGATGGCGGTATCACCACCCAATCGAAAAAACTGCTCGGCAATTGCATTGATATGTTGTTGAAGCGACTGCATTAGTTAGAATGAGATCAGCAGCTGCCCTTTCTCCACCTTATCTTTTTCGGTGATATGTAATTTCTTCACGATGCCATCGCCTGCACTTTTTAGGATATTTTCCATTTTCATGGCTTCTAAAATAATCAATCCATCGCCTTTTTTCACTTCATCACCTTCCTTAACAAGGCAATGCAAAACCAGTCCAGGCATGGGTGCTTTCAGCTCATTGAGCTTTTTACCAGCACCAGCCGCCATTCCCATTTTTTCGAGCAACTCATCATACTGGGTTTTCAATTCAAAGGTTACCGATTTACCATTGATACGAAGCGTACAAGTTTTCTCTTCGTGATTAATAGCTTGGGTACTTACCTTGTAAGAACGATTTTCAAAAAGCACATGAAAAGCACCATTGCTGTGTGCTTCAATATCAGCAAATACCTCTTCGCTGTTAATAAATACCTTGTTTTGGGTGTTTTGCACCTCCAAAGTTGTGCCGTTATTTGCTTTTACTTTTACCATCGCATTTACTTATTTGCTAGATGGCGAATTTACATCAAATCGTTCACATGAAAATTACCTCCTTAAAAATTTGTATCCTCCTATTGATATTCAGCTTGGGTGCATGCAATCTCTTTCAGCACTCTCGAAATAAGGCAGCAGTTACCACGCTTGATTCGGTGAGTATGGCAAAAATAATAGATGCCATTAACCAGAATAAAATGAAGCAGTCGGCGGAAGTCATGGGTGATATCAACCTTTATCAAGCGACTGCCACAAAAACATGGGATTTGGTGCATACCCAATTGGATGTTCGTTTTGATTATGCAAAGGCGCAACTCATAGGGATGGCAATCATCACATTGAAACCACATGCCTATGAGCAAGACAGCTTAGTATTGGATGCCAGAGGTATGGAAATAAAAGAGATTGACGATGGAGATTCAAGAGGTATTGTACCCTTAGTTTATCACTATGATGGATTACAACTTACCATTTACATGCGTTATCAAGTGGAGCCTGGCCAACAAAAAAAAGTGATGATTCATTATATCGCCAAACCAAATGAAATATTAGTTAAAGGCAGCGATGCCATTACTTCTGATAAAGGGTTGTATTTTATTAATAATGATAGTAAGGATACCTTAAAGCCACGCCAAATATGGACACAAGGCGAAACGGAAAGCAACTCTTGCTGGTTTCCAACCATTGATAAGCCCAATCAAAAGATGACTCAGGAGATTAATATAACACTTACTGATACCCAAGACATTACGCTAAGCAATGGACTTTTTAAAGGGCGTAGAAAAAATAGCGATAGCACTTTTACAGATACCTGGGTACAAAATATACCCGCGGCACCGTACCTCACGATGATGACTATTGGAAAATTTTATGTGGCACATGATACTTGGAGAGGGAAGGCTGTAGACTATTATGTTGAACCCGAATATGGGCCCAATGCCATGCTCACCTTTGGCAAAACTCCTGCTATGATGGAGTATTTTTCGATGCAACTCGGGGTTGATTTTCCTTGGGAAAAATATAGTCAGATTGTAGTTCGAGATTATGTAAGCGGATCGATGGAAAACGCTTCTGCTACATTGCATGGAGAATTTTTACAGTATGATGCCCGCGAATATCTTGATGATAATAAGGAAGATTATATCAGTCATGAATTGTTTCATCAATGGTTTGGCGATTTGGTAACATGTGAAAGCTGGAGCAATTTGCCTTTGAACGAATCGTTTGCCACTTATGGAGAATATTTATGGATAGAGCATTCACGCGGGAAGATGGCCGCTGACATGCATTTAGAAGACAAAAGAAGTAAGTATATGATGGAGGCAACCTATAAGCAGGAAGCCTTGATACGATTTCAATATGATGACAAGGAAGATATGTTCGACCGACATAGCTATCAAAAAGGAGGGTGTATTTTAAACCTGCTTAGAAGCACCTTGGGAGATGACGTTTTCTTCGATGGATTAAAGAACTATCTCGAAAAAAATAAATTCAAAAGTGTAGAGGTTCACGATTTAAGGTTGGCAATGGAAGAAGCGAGTGGACAAGATTTGAACTGGTTTTTCAATCAATGGTTTCTTCGTGCTGGCCATCCTAAAGTGTATGCCAATCATCAGTATAACGAGAATGAAAAAACAGAAACGATCACTATGGAATTTGTCAAAGTGAATGAGGCCAATCCTAAATTATTCAAATTGCCGTTGGCGATTGATTTCTATTTTAAAGATAGTGTTCATCGCGAGAAAATTGTTTTACACGATTGGAGTCAAACATGGACTTATCATTTCAATGAGGCACCATTACTTGTAAATATTGATGCAGAACGTACTATGCTTTGGGAAATTCAATATCCACGTAATAAAGCCGAATTGATGTATCAAGTGATGCGTGCACCACTATACCGTGATAAGAAAGAAGCGATGGAATTATTAATTGATGGCGACTCCATGACGATGAATGAGAAGTATAAAATAATTGATTATTGTTTTAGCCAGCCTTTTTATGGCATCAAGGAATTACCAATAGAGCTGCTTGAATTTATGAGTGCCGATGCCCTCACGCCATATTATAGTAGGCTTTCTGATATGATTTTAAATGAGAAGAATAGTTCATTCCGCGTTTCATTACTTCAAATATTTGAGCGAATGAGTGATCATCACGATTTGATTCCTGTGCTGCGAGCATGCACCAACGACTCTAGTTATTGGGTAATGTCGGAAGCTTTGCAAGCCTTGCAAACAAGAGACTTAGGGAGTGCATTGAAAATTTGCCAAGCCAATGAGAATTCAGTAAACAGCAGGGTAGTAAATACCATAAACAGTATTTACAGTGATGATACCTTGACCGAGCATTCAAATTATTTCTATCAAAGTATACGGTTGGCCAAAGGATATGAAAGCAGTATCAGAACACGTGAAATAACAAATTATCTTTTACGTACAACTCCGGAATTTGCTTTAAAGACATTGCAGTCGTTAGCTTCCATAAAATTGAAGTTAGCCGATGCATATACTGGCGAGTACTTTGTACCCGTGAAGGAGCATTATGAGACATTGAAATACTCTTTAGAAGAAGAGATGAAGCGCAGTAGATATACCGAAGAAGGATATAAAGTGGTACAGCAAAAGATGCTTATGTACGATCAAATTCTTGAATTATTGAAATAGGAAATCTTATTTCTTTTTATCGACTGGTGAAGGAGCTTTATCGGAAACTGGAGCAGGTGCTTCCGATTTTTTAGCAGCCATTTCATCGAGCACTTTGATATTGGCATTGGCAAAATAAAATTCCGGATAAATTTTAATTGCCTCATTGAAGAAATAGCGTGCCGAAGCAGTATCATTAAAATCTCTGGCAATCATTCCGTATAAGTTAAATGCTGCTGCACGCATAGGAACTGTTTGCTTATTCTCCTGATCAATATAGATCACAATTTTATCCGTTTCTTTAGCGTCTTTAATAACTGCTTCAATATTCACTTTACTTTCTTGTAAGCGTTTGATACGATATTCTAATCCTGCTTTTTGGTAGATATCGTAAATGTTTTTAGTAATTTTAATTACTTTGTCGTAATCAGCAATGGCTTCTACAGGCATTCCCAAGCCCTGGTGACTCATTGCGCTCATGCGTAATAAATTACTATCATTGGGGCGTGCTTGAATTAGTTCGCTACACACTCTCAAACAAGGATTGTACTGTCCTGATTGAAAATAAATACTTGCCAATGAATCTTTATAAGCAGTTATTTCAGAGTGTTTGGCAATGAGGATATACAAATTGGAAATGGCAACATTGGCATCTCCGTATTTAATAGCCTGACGATAAATCCCCAATTCCATTTCCTCTTTTGAAGAATCGGTTGGCTTACCCTTTTTAGTTTGAGAGAATCCTGTTATGAAACTCATGAACAGGGCTGTGAATAGAATAACTTTTTTCATTTTGCTTAGGAATGTTTAAACATATTTTTCGCCATAGATGGCTTTCATATCGGCAACAATATTTTTGATCTCTTGCTCTTTGTCTTTGTTACAAATGAGCACCACATTGTCGCTTTCTACAATAATAGCATTTTCTATTCCTTTTATTACAAAAAGTTTTTTAGGGTCTTGGATATGAACCACGCAGTTTTTAGTTTCGTACGTACATACATTTTTTCCAGTAATTGTATTGCCATTCTCATCTTTATGATGTTGTTCGTATACACTACCCCAGGTACCCAAATCGCTCCATCCAAAATCGGAAGGAATTACGTGCACATTAGAGGCCTTTTCCATTACACCATAATCGATGGAAATATTTTCGCAAGTTGGATAACTCTCTGCAATAAATTCGTATTCTGAATCGGTATTGAGGGCCCCAATTCCTTTTTGAAATACCGTTGCAATATCGGGCAATAGTCGTTCTATTTCGTTCAGGATTGTTTTGCTCTTCCAAACAAAAATCCCTGCATTCCATAAGAACTCCCCACTCTCCAAGAACTCACGTGCCAATTCGAGGGAAGGTTTTTCGGTAAATGTTTTTACTTTACAAATAGTATCCTTCTTATTTCCGAAAAACTGAATATAGCCATATCCTGTATCCGGGCGGCTTGGTTTAATACCAAGTGTAACAAGCGCTTCATTTTTCTCTGTGAAATCGAAACCCATATTGATGATACGAGTAAACTCCGATTCATCCATAATTAAGTGATCGGAAGGCGCGATAACACAATTGGCTTCCGGGTTAATTTTATGGATTTTGTACATGGCGTAGGCAATACATGGAGCTGTATTTCTGAGGGTTGGCTCGCCTAAAATATTGCTATCCTGAATGTCCTTAATCTGTTTTTTGATGGTTTCACGATATGCTTCGTTAGTAACCACAAAAATATTCTCAGCAGGAACCACCTTCAAGAAACGTGAATAGGTTTGTTGGATCAGGGTTTTTCCGGTATTTAGGAAATCTAGAAATTGCTTTGGATGACTTGTTTTACTTATTGGCCAAAAACGTGTTCCAACACCACCAGCCATTATCACGGCGAAATTATTTGAATTCATCGACACAGGTTTAATATGAACCGCGAAGATAAGGAAGAAATGACGATCAATCATAACCAAATCGCCCTAAAAATAGCCAAGCATGTATTCTACAACTTCCCTATTGCTTGATAAGCAGACGCTTATAAACTTGCATTAATAAAAGGTAATAGAGAAACGATTTAGGTTTTGAAGGTTTTTTTGGAAATATTACTTCCCTAGAACCTTGAAATACTCCTTCACTTTTTGTTTGTAGTAGGTATTCAAGCTCGGTGATACCGTTTTAAGATATTCCGCTTCCTTATTTTTTTGTTTGAGATATTCTTCCATAGAAGGAGGTATACGTTGCGGCGTTTCTTGTCCGGCATGCGACTCCCGCTTATTGTCCTGTTCGCGTTCGCGCTCTGCCTTCTCGCTCTCTAGAAGTCGGGTAAGAATATCCTGTTGACGTTTGAGGGTTTCGGTTTCGAGTTGTTTGTACACGAGCTCCTTCTCCGTTTGTTCCATGAGCTCTTGCAATTTTTTCAAATCGCCTAATTCGTTACCTGTTCCTCCTTCATCTTTCTTTAATTGATCTTGAATTTGCTGCAAATAGCGGCGCAAGGCAGCTTGTTGTGCCGCCATCTTAGCAAACTCCTCACTCATTTGACCCGGTTGCATCTGACCATCTTTCATGCGTTGTTGCATGTCTTGCATTTTCTTGTTGAGTTCTTCCTGCATCTTACGCACAGAGGCCGCACTTGGCTTCTTACTCTTATCGCCTTTACTTCCTTTGCCACCAGGCTTTTTACAACTTCCATTACCACTCTTCTTACTTTGTTGTTGCTGTTGTTGTTCCTCTTGCATTTGCTTCAAAGCCTCACTCAACATCACCGCTAAATTATTTACGCTGGTCATTATATATTGTTGCTTATTGCGAGCATCATAAATTCGTCGATCGGCCATGGCTTTGATTGCTTCCTTCATATTGCCATTGATATTTCCAATTTCGCGATTGATGAAAGCTTCAATTTTTATTTGACGTTTACTTAATGCGAACAGGCTATCTTCAATAATTTTAGCATCATCTTTCAAATCCTTCTGGCGCTGGCCGGCGGCTACAAATTGCGGATTGTATCCATTGATTTTTTCGAGCTCCTTCATTAATGACTCTTGGTCATAAGAGAGCTGAATTAAATTCTCCAAAATCCCTCTCAAAGTATTGATATCCTCTTCTAGCTCTTTAGATTCGGCCTCTTCCAATCCCTTTTCGATTTTCTCACGCATCTCCTGCATTTTCTGAGCTGCGTTCTTTTGATTTTTCGAAGCCTTATCTTTTTTGTTCTTACTTAAATTATCGCTACTCTCTTTTTGTTCTTTATTAATTTCTTCTTGCTCCTTTTTAGTGTCCTGAACATCTTTTGGGTCTTCTAATTCTTTATTTTCTTTTTTCACCTCCTCCATCTGCTTCTCAATATCTTCCATTTTTTTATTGAGTTCGTCCTGTTTCTCCTTGATATCTTTCGGGTCGGAATCTTTCTTCTCCGCTTCTTGTGCAAGCTTTTCTTGTTCCTGTTGAAGTTTCTCTAAATCGTCGAGGGCCTTCTGAATTTTCTCTTCTACTTTCATCTGTTTGAACATTTCCATGTTACGATCCAGCTCTTTCTCAATTTCCTTATCGGTCATCTTCATCTTGTCAAGTTGCTCTTGAATTTGATCCTTATTACCTTGGTCGAGCATCTTCTGAAGTTGTTCAAACATCTTCTTCATTTCGGGAGTCATCACCTCTTCCATCAAACGTTGCAACTCCTTTTGCTTTTCTAGCAATTCATCGTTTGGCTTACTGTTTTCATTTTGTTTTATATTGTTCTGTTCGTTCTTTTTCGACACTTCATCCATTTTTTGTTGCAAGGCCTTTTGCTTGTCAATCAAATCCTGAATTTGCTTTTTATCTTGCCAGGTGAGATTCTTTTTATCGAGTAGTTTCTTTTGTAAATCATCAATTTGTTTCTGAAGATCCTTCACTTCTTTGTAGGTATCTTCCATTTTCTTTTCTACATCTTTATCTTGTTTATTAGCGTCTGCACGCATTTGAGCACTGCTTGGCGCCTTATAAACCAAAACCTTACTCCGGGCCAATTTAGCTCCATTCACCCCGTCGTTATCCCAGACTTCAAAATAATATTCTATTTCTTCCTCTGCCTCAATATTGAGATTATTCAAATCGAATTCGTGGAAGAATTTTTGAGGCAATGTAAATGCATTGATATTAATTGGTATGCTCATGAGCTTGTCTTTCACATGAGTACTATCGGCCGCTTTTAAAAATTTATAATTAAAAGAAAGTCGAGAAAATCCATGGTCGTCGTCAATTTCTCCAGCATAATAGAAATGGCGATTGCTTAACGAATCCTTCATTTCGGTGACTGCTATGGCAGGATACTCATCGGCAACTACATTAATATTAAAAGGGATGGAATCCTTTCCTGCAACTCTAGCATTATTTGTTGCGATGCTGTAATGCTCGTTCTTTAAAAATTTACGTGTATACGTAAATATTTCACTGTTTTTACGTATTGCCGTTGCGTTAGTTCCATCAAAACTAAGCACAATTTCATCTACATTGGAAGTGCTGAAAGTCCAGGTGACATTACTTCCTGCTGGGATGGTAAGGTCGCCCGTGTTTTCCAAATTCTCTTCTTTACGAAGCAAGTAAGATGGATACGTGATATGTGCTGAAAAATTAAGTAAGGTTGGTTTTGGTAGTACTTCTATCTCAAAGACATTACTTGAAAAACCTGACGCAAAAAACTGTATGGGTGTATTTTGTTGGATATTTCTAATTGGATAGAGATAGTGCAATGCATCAATTTTCTCCATTTTATAACGGTGGCCGTCAATGATTGCGTACACTTCGGCAGGGAGTTCGGTTCCACTAACTTTGAGGTTGACTTCGAAATCCTCGTTTTGTAATGCCTGTAATTTTTCATTTTCTAATTCAAAATGGAAGGGAGCTTCCTTCTCAAAAAAGTGGGTTGGGCTTGACAATCGGCGGGTACTTTCGGTAATGATTCGCGAATTGATAAAAGTAATTCCTAAGAATACCAACACCGATGGAACTGCGTACTTGAGGTATTTGCGATTGTCTTTAAAATTAATTGCATTACTAAAGGGGACAGGTTTCAGCTCTTGAATTTTTTGGTCAATGGAGGCATGCAAGAGGAGGTTATCGCTAACACTCGCTTGTTGATGCAATTGTAATGCATTCAATAATTTATCTTTCACATCGGCGAAATGCGTTCCAATGATGGTCGCGGCCTCTTCATAGTTGATGGTATCGCTTAGCTTATACAGCTTTGTAAGTGGTGTGAAAATATATTTGGCTAGAATAAGTATAACCACTGCAATAAATGACAGTGTGATAGTTAATCTTAATGATGTACTGAATTCACCATAATATTCAAGCACAATGGCCACAATATACGCTGTAAGCAATCCTGCGACAGTATATATGGTGCCACGCAAAAGTTGATTCTTATAATACTTTCGTATAAAATCGTCTAACTTCTGAATTAATATGCTATAGTTATTCAAGGGCTAATTAAAATTTTTGTATTGGTGATGGTTTCAAAATCCAATGCACGAATATAACGATTCTTGAATTTATGGTTGATGCTCAATTGCAAAAAAAAGTAAACGAATAAATAACCTAATTTTCAGGCTGGAGGAAAATTATTCCTTAGGGTAAATTCTAGTCACCGCTTGATTTTTTCTAGGATTTACAAGCAACGGAACTTTTTCAACAGTAAGAGAACTCGTATCCAATCCGAATGCTTTCGATTCACTCATTGACAATCCTTTGAGGGCATCGTAGCTATCCATGATAAACTCCTCATATACAGGAAGGTCGTAGTCGTTGGCCAACTGACGCTCACTGATGACAAATTTAAAGTCGCCTTGAATATTATGTTTCTTGAGCGCATCATAGCGGCTCATATTATTGAATTCCTTCTTCTCCACCATATCGTCGATTACTTTACGAAAGAGTGCATTGATTCGTTGCTCCACCCTGAAACCAAGATTGAAATCAACACGGAAAATTTTATCGGGTACGAGCGTATGCACTACAAATTCACGACGATAAGGATCATCAGTTACATTGATATGCAAGAACCAGTATACATCAGCGCGTTTTGGTTGCTTATTAAGGATGGAGTAAACAATTTTCGACTCAATGAGTTTTGGATTATCACCCGCGGTGAAATAAACCAAATTGGTAGCTTGTTTAGAAATACTCTCATCATTACTTACATCAATAAATATTGGCAAGTACTCTTTCACTTTAAGGAAGGATACGAATCGTTTCTTGATTGCTGCTGCCTTAAACCAAACCCACATAATAAATATGATCCCCATACACAATAGCAAGGTAACCCAACCACCATGAGGGAATTTTTTAAGGTTCGCTACTAAGAAACAGAGTTCCAAGGTTAAATATCCAATTAAATAAAACCAAACGAACCCCTTTTTTAAACGATGCAATACTAAATAATGCGTTACCAGAACTGTAGTTGAAAGCATGGCCAATGTAATTGCAAGGCCGTATGCTGCGCCCATATTGGCACTCTCCCTGAAAATTAATACTATGCCAATACATCCGAACATTAGAATCCAATTGATACTTGGTACATATACTTGACCACGTGCTTCGGTAGGAAACTTGATACGTACTTTAGGCCAGAAGTTGAGACGCATTGCTTCACTAACAATAGTGTATGAGCCGGTGATCAATGCTTGAGACGCGATGATGGCTGCCACACTCGCAATGATAATTCCGACCAATAAAAACTTCTCAGGCATGATGGCATAGAATGGATTGATATTCGTTCCAATTTCAGCTAATGACATGCCTTCATATTGCATAAGCCATGCACTTTGTCCGAGATAATTACTTACCAAGGCCACTTTAACAAACATCCAGCTTACGCGGATATTGGCTTTCCCACAATGACCTAAGTCGCTGTAAAGTGCCTCCGCCCCTGTGGTACAGAGGAATACTGCACCCAATAACCAAAATCCTCCTGGGGTATTTAAAATTAGGTTGAGTGCATAATATGGATTCAAAGCGCCAAGAATCGCCCAATGAGTTGAGATTTGATTCAGACCTAAAATCAAAAGCATGCTAAACCAAATAATCATTAAAGGGCCGAATGATTTGCCAACGATACTTGTTCCAAATTGTTGTATAAAAAATATGGCGACGATGATTCCAATAACGATGGGTACCACGGGAATATCGTACTGAGGATATTTTATTTGTAAACCTTCGATAGCGGATGCAACTGAGATTGGTGGTGTAATTAAACCATCGGCCAAAAGTGCTGCACCACCAATGATTGCAGGAATATGCAACCAGGGCTTGGTGCGTCGAACGATAGCATAAAGAGAGAAAATCCCACCCTCCCCTTTATTATCTGCATTGAGGGTGACGATTACATATTTAAGTGTAGTAAGTAACGTGAGCGTCCAAAAGATACAAGAAACACCTCCATAAATTAGTTCCTTGCTAATGATACTTTCACCGATCACTTCCTTTAATACATAAAGGGGTGAGGTACCAATATCTCCATAAATAATTCCTAGGGTAATAAGCAAGCCTGCAGAGCTTACTTTTTGCAAATGTGATTTATCCACTTCTTTTGATTAATAGAAGGCGAAATTACTTATGTTGGCAGGATAAAACGCAATCCTTTCAAAAATATTACCAAAAAATAATGAATGAATAAATTCTGAACAAATTAATGAAGTTCTTTAATTTCGCGCACTACATGAAAATTCTATTTACTTGCCTTGGTAATATTTGTCGCAGCCCTATAGCCGAAGCCGTTTTGCGAAAAAAAATAACAGAAAACGGACTCCCTTGGGAAGTTGCCTCCAATGGAACCAATCGCTTTCATAAGGGCGACCCAGCCGATTCTCGGACAATTTCTGTATGTGCGAAAAACGGAATTGATATCCGCAGTCATATTGCACGTCGATTTAAAACTACCGATTTTGATCAATACGATCGTATCATTTGTATGGCCGATGATGTATATGAGGAGCTGCAGCAATTTGTGACCCAACCCAATCAACTCCAGAAAGTAGAAATTCATTCATTTAACGACCCATGGTATGGGGGGGCTGAAGGATTTGATGCTTGTTTCAATGCAATTGACTCGTTTTGCGACAAGATGATTGTTGCTTCATAAGAATGATTTGAATTGGTTCACCATCTGAAATTAGGCAACGATATCCTTCAAGTTGATTTTTCGTTCTCCTATCTATCAAAAAAAATTACTTAATTAGCAACTTAAATTCTAATTTTAAGATGTACAAGAAAAGCAAAGCAAACTATTTATCGCTGTTCCTACTCAGCATCATTTTAGTTATTTCAATCCAATGTAAAAAAAAGGAAGCAAAACCAATTGTAGGTGATACTTACAAAGGGGGTAAAGTTTTTTATGTCGATAACACTGGCTTACACGGATTGGTAGCATCGGTAACCGACCTAAGTGCAGGCGCCACTTGGGGTTGCAAAGGAAGCTTGCTTAGCGGAGCTGATGGTTCAGCCAACGGAACTGGAAATCAAAACACAGCCGATATTATTAAGGGCTGTTCGGAAGCTGGAACTGCTGCAAAACTTTGTAATGATTTAGTACTCGAAGGATTTAGTGATTGGTATTTGCCATCGAAAGATGAATTGAACTTGATGTATCAGCAAAAAGATATGATTGGTGGATTCATCAAAGATAAATATTGGAGTTCAACCGAGGCAACTGCAGTCGCAGCGTGGCTTCAAGATTTTGATGGAGGCGCTCAATTTGGCACCACCCAAAAAGATTATGGCACCAGTGTACGTGCCATTCGTGCATTCTAAAATATCATTTGAAGGTTATTGACGAACTTCCTTTAAAGAAGGAATCATCGACAGATCGAACTCATTCAGCGATTTTAATTTTATATCAGCGATGGTCATTCGTGGGTCATCAAATCGATGAATATCGGGAACACCGATACAATACATGCGTGCGGCTTTGGCGGCTAGAATCCCATTTAATGAATCTTCAAACACCATACACTCGGTAGGGTATACATTGAGTGCTTGTGCTGCGGAGATAAAAATTTGTGGATGTGGTTTCCCAAATTTCTCATGTTCACCAGAGCGTGTTACAATAAAATATTTCTGCAATGAAAGCTTCTCAATCACTGCCGAAATAAGTACTTCAGAGGAAGAGGAGGCTAAGGCCATAGGGATTTTATTTTCATAAAATAAATCGAGGATTTGGTACACTCCTGGCAATGCAACGCCTTTTTCAAGTATCAGTTGACGCATGGTTTCAATGATTTCGGCTTCCACTTGTGCCTTTGATTTACTTGTGAAAGGATGGCGATCAAAAACAAATTGTATGGCCTCATCAATTCGAAGTCCTTCTACTTGACGAAGAAATTCGTCATCGATATAAACACCTACGCTTTCGTAAACCTTTCTTTCGGCATACTTCCAAAAAGGCTCGCTATCGATAAGCAATCCATCCATGTCAAAAATTGCGGCTTTCATCATCTTTCTTACACTATTAAATCAACTTAAAAATTTTAAACTAATTAAATGCTAAAGGGATTTTTTACGATTGAATCGCAATGCCTTTAACATCCAATCGGGAAGCGGTTGCGTGGCATCTCTTTTTTTAAGATTGAAATACCATCCTAGTTTTTTAAGTATTGGCACTTTATGCGCTTCAACATATTCAATTAAGGTACCATCCGGATCTTCATTATATGCAAAATGTCCTGCGGCATCGCCCATATCGAAGCTATTCGAACTGTCCACTGTAAATGGATGCCCCATGCGTTTGCAGTCGTCCTGAAGCAATTTCATTCCTACCACATCAAAACAGAGATGAATATATCCTTGATCGCCCCATAATCGGTTTTCGAAAATATTGTGAGGCGTATAATCTATTGCTTGAATTAATTCGATACTACAAGGTCCCACCAACTTGCTAAATGCTCCTTTGCGCTCAGGGTCCTGCTTTATAAGTATTCTACGAAATCGTTGCTTACCTCCTTCGAAATTAACCCATTCGCTATAAGTACCTTCAACATCATAAACCATATTTTTTATTCCCAATACGCCAGTATAAAAATTCATGGCTTTCTCCATAGAACTTACAGAAACCGTAACGCCTGCGATACCACCACATAAGTGGCCAGTGTTCATATACCAATAATCATCTTCCACCAATTGAAATTTATTGCCATAAGGGTCATTTATATAAAATGTGGGTTTACCTTGTGGGTCGTTATGCACCGCACTTTTTAAATCGAGTTTATCTTTACTATACCACTCATAAGCAGCTGCAATATCCTTACATTTTATTTTTACAATTTGGGTACCTGTGTCGCCCAAATTGATGTCAAATTTTGAGGGTTGTGCTTTACGGCTTGTATATTCCCATATTTCAAATCCACCACCACTTTGCATATTAATCGCTAGGATTGCATATCGATCATGCACTTCACCACCAGTATAACGGGTCATTAAAGGAGCAGGAGCTGCCTCTCTAAAAATCACTACATCGGTTCCAAAATATTTGCTGTACCATACCCAAGCCTCATTGGCATTGGCAACTCCAATTCCTACTTGTTGTATTCCTGTAATAATCTTTTGCATTGTTAGAAGAGAAAATTTATTTTTTGATTGTACTCCATCCTAAAGTCTTAAGTTTCGTATTAATAGTCTCTCCCTGAATGATTTTTTTTCTTATAATTTCTTGAAAAGGATACAATTCAAAAAGGAAATTCATACAGTTACTGCTACTTGGTAAGCCGAAAGTAAGGAAGTGAAATTTATTTAATTAATTGGGCAAATATATAGGAGTTTCATTAATTGACCGACCCTTCTTTTTCATTGTGGATTTCGCTTCAGTTTAACGACCAGTGAGCCTTAAAACTCTATTTGTCGGCCACCCTTCAAGTATAAAATCAATCCCTTACCTTTGCCACCTTAAAATGAGCACCATACAGCCCCTGTTTGAGGAAATAAAAAAACTTACTTCCCCTCACATTATTATCACTACCCATCATAAACCCGATGCCGATGCTTTGGGTTCAAGCTTGGCTTTATATAATTATTTCAAAAATGCAGGTATCGCATCTCAAGTAATTTCGCCTACCGATTATGGCGATTTTCTCGACTGGATGGCTGGAGAGCCTACCGTTATTAACTTTGAAGAGCATAAGCAACTTAGTAGTGAAATGATTGCTGAGGCTGATTATGTTTTTTGTCTGGACTTTAACGCCCTTTCTCGAATTAATGATATGGGCGGAATGGTGGCTAAGAGTAAGTGCAAGAAAGTATTGATTGATCATCATTTGAATCCTGAATCTTTTTATGATTTCGAGCATTGGAGCTCCAAGGCAAGCAGTACTTGTGAGTTGATATATGAAGTTATCCGTTTGTGGGATTATAGTTTTATGGACCGCGATATAGCTCGTTGTTTGTATGCTGGAATCATGACAGATACTGGCTCATTCCGTTTCCCTTCTACCCTGCCGTCAACCCATATGGCGGTGGCTGAATTACTGAAATTTGATATCGACCATCATTTTATTCATGAGCATATCTTCGATTCATTTACTGAAGATCGGGTTCGTTTTGTAGGGCATGTGGTATCACAAAAATTAGTACTTATTCCTGAGTATCATGTGGCGTATATGACCGTTACTCAAGACGAGCTAGCACTATTCAATATTACAACTGGAGATACTGAGGGGTTAGTTAATTATGGATTGGGTATCAAAGGAATCAAGTTCGCGGCTTTGTTTATTGATCGCAAGCAATTGGTAAAAATGAGTTTCCGAAGCAAGGGCGATTTTCCAGCGAATGAGTTTGCCGCCAAATACTTTAAAGGTGGCGGGCATTTTAATGCCGCTGGTGGCCAATCGGATTTATCGCTAGACGACACTGTGAAAAAATTTATTGGCGCACTTCCCGAGTGGTCTAATCTTTTAAAATAATTTTAAATATGTATAAAATATTAATTCCTGTTTTGTTTCTCGTTTTTTTAATTTCTTGCAATAACGATAGCACTAAAAGCAAGCATATCCATTATGTAAAGGTATATGAAAACGCATTAAGTATGGGTGATGTAGACGTTGCCATCAATGCATGTTACCAAATCATTTCGAACGATAGCAATCAAAATAATTACTATGATAGCTTATTGGCATTGTATTTAAATACTCGCAGTGAAGGTTCCACTTTTTTGGCTGCTCGCAATAGTTTGAAATATCGTCCTGACAATTTTAAAGTCACTTTAGTAGCTGCCGAATATGCGAAAAAATTAGGCATGTCGGATACCGCCATTAATTATTATAAAAGAACCTATATCCTCGATAAGAAGCTAGAGTATATTTATGATATCGCTCAAGTACAATATAATATGGGAAATGATGCAGGAGCTGAGAAATCGGCTGACCAAATCATTAGTGACCCCAATAGCGAGAAGGAAATAATTATGCTTTCGTTGGATAAAAACAACCCACAACAAATACCATTAAAGGCTGCTGCATTGAATATTAAAGGAACCATCTTTATAGGAATGGGAAGCAAGGATATTGCATTGCGTTATTTTAACGATGCCCTAGCCATCGCCCCCGATTTTATTATCGCTAAGAATAATAAAGCCGATATCTTGAGTGGCAAAATAAAATTTGTGAAATAATGTATCGTTGCTTGTTTTTCGATTTAGATCATACCCTTTGGGATTTTGAAAAAAATGCCGAAGGATCCTTGATGGATCTGCACGATAAACATAATCTTCATCAATACGATATTAGTCCTGTTGATTTCGTTTCAAAGTATTCGGAAATCAATCATGCCATGTGGCGCTTATACCATCGTGGCACCATTGATAAGGAGTATTTGCGCACACAACGATTCATACAAACATTTGAATTTTTCAAAGTTCCTGTTCATCAAATTCCCAATAATTTATGGGATGAATATTTGGAACTCCTCCCAAGCCGCACCCATCTAATGGAGGGATGTATTGAACTTCTCGAGTACCTGAAACCTAAATATCCAATGACTATTATTACCAATGGATTTAAGGAAGTACAACATCAGAAGATGACGAATAGCAAACTGCAACCTTATTTTCAGCATTTGGTAATCAGTGAAGATGTTGGCCATCAAAAACCTGCTTCAGAAATTTTCGAGTTCGCTTTGAAGATCAACAATTGCAAACCTGAAGAGGTATTGATGATTGGAGATAATGTAGAAGCCGATATTCAAGGAGCAAAAAATGCAGGTATTGATAGCGTGTTTTTTAACCCCATAGGCCTCCCCGATACCGTGGGTGCTACCTTCGAAATTCAACACTTGCTTGAATTAAAAAAGCTTGTTTAACTTGCACCATCAAGCGATGTTTTTAATTTAATTTCATGAATCATTCTTTGCAATTCCATTTAGAATGGAACGGATTTTAATTCCTCTCTGTTTACAATATCCAGGTTTTATTCACGTTAATTCATTTGAAATTGCTTCAAAGGAGATGCGTTGATTTCCAGAATAACTTTTTCGATTAGCCCGTTTACCTTTTTCATTTCGCAGGTACAAAGAATTATAATCATCTATTTTTATGAAACGATTCCTTCTTCTTATCACTGCCATTATTATTATGGAAAGCTTAATGGCACAGGCTTCCACTATTCAAAGCGATCAAAAAAACATCTATGTTCGGCAGGCAGTTGCGGAGCGAAATCCCGTTCCTTGGCCTCCTTTACCTGAGCGCGATGTGTTCATTTGTAAATATGTAGAAAGGATGATTGACACGCGGGAAAAGATGAATTTGGCGATGCGCTGGCCACAACAACCTTTGATGGACGTTATTTACAAGGCCATTGCAGATGGCAAAATCCACGCCTATACTACTCCCCTTCTCGACTCGGCTTATAGTCCTGAATATGCTCGGTTGATTGGATCTACTCATAGTACCGTGAGTCAGCAGATGAGCCCAGATGAAGACGATACTCGGGACGTTGAAGTGACCAATACCTTGACAGCTGCCGATTTCAAAAAATTCAAGGTGATGGAAAATTGGATTTTCGATCGTAATACTGGGGAGCAATACACTCGTATTTACGCTATCGCCCCCATGTATGAAATGACCATTTCGGGAGTACCTTTAGGCGAACAACCAGCATTTTTTCTAAGCTATCAGGAATGCCGTAAGCTCTTTGTGAATACAGAAATATTCAATCGTCAAAATGATGCTGGCCGACTTACCTACGACGATTTTTTCGAACAACGATTATTTAGTAGTTATATATTAAAAACCAGTAATGTTTTCGACCTTGCCATACGTGATATGGAAGAGTTTAAAATGAATGGTATTGATGCATTGATTGAAGGCAATGATCAGAATGATGCTTTATTCAATACAGAACATGATATGTGGGAGAACTAAGCTACCTTTTCTTCTTTACCAATGGTAACTGAGATGAAAAGATAAGATAGAATGATAAGTGGCAGTGCCTTGAACTTCAAAAGAATGAGTAATACCGCACCAATGCCTAATAAAATATATCGAGGCTTATTTCTAGAGAAATCATAGGTTTTAAATTTCAAAGAAATCAATTTTAACTCTGATAACATCAAGTAGCACAATCCTAATATCAAAAATATTAAGGTGATGGGGTGAACTAAGAAATTGCTAAACCACTCTGGTGTTTTTTCATCAAAGATGATAAAAGGCAACGCAGCAACAATGAATCCCATGGAAGGCACAGGCATGCCAATGAATCCATCGGACTGACGGGTATCGATATTGAATTTAGCCAAACGAAGGGCAGAGCCACAAGGCAAAAGAAATGCAGCGAATGAGTACCAATTCCTCATTGGGTCGAAATCAATGCTAAGGAAATTGCTATTATAATAAAATAATGCAAAGAGAATAAATCCAGGAGCAACACCAAAGCTCACTACGTCGGCCAAGGAATCGAGTTCCTTACCAATGGGTGAATAGGAATTCGTTAACCGGGCTACAAACCCATCTAAAAAATCGAAGATGGCAGCCGCGATAATAAACATCGACGCCATTTGTAAATCGATACGAATACAATATACAATTGAGAGGCAGCCACAAATTAAATTGAGGCAGGTAACAGCATTGGCGAGGTTTTTACGAATCATGGATGAGTTGCGGTTTTTGAATTACGAGTGATTATGATATCCTTCAATTTTACTTCTCATACAATTTACTCTTCTCTACCACTTGCACTTTATCACCTACTTTGAGTGTTCTGGAAATTGCCGAATACGGACCCGTAACAATCATTGCATCTTCATTTAATGCAGAAGTTACTTCAATAAATTTATCATCTTGCATCGCAGTTGTAACCACTACCTTTTTAACCATGCCACTATCAATTACAAAAACAATTTGTTCCATATCGTCTTTGTTTGTTGTTGTTTTATCGGTAACAGGTTTCTTATCCTTTTCATTCTTATCGCGGGTTGTAACGCACTCAATTGGCACACATAGGGCTCCTTCTTTTTTGCCTGTTTGTATTTCTACCGTAGCATTCATGCCCGCTCTAAACGGCGATTCATTGCTAGCTAATTTTGCTTTAATCTCGGCATAAGATTCGGCTACGATACGTATCTTCACTTCAAAATTAGTTGCCTGGTCGGAACTCACCGTAGCAGAAGATTTCGCTGCATTGGCGATTTCATATACTACCCCTTTAAATTTCTTTCCTGGATAGGCATCCACTTCAATGATGGAAGTATCACCACGATGAACGCGTACAATATCGTTCTCATTCACGTCAACGATCACCATCATGAAATTTAAATCAGCAATACGCATCATCTCTGTTCCCGCCATCTGCGAAGTACCTACTACACGTTCACCACGCTCCACTTTAAGCCCGTAGATTGTACCATCATTGGGAGCGAGAATGGTAGTTTTATTTAAGTTATCGGTCGATTCTTTCAAGGATGCCAATGCACTTGTAATGGCAAACTCGGCACCACGAATGGTTTGACTGGCTGCATCTACTTGCGCTTTGGCCACATCATAGCTCGATTTGCTAGTTTCGAATTCAGCATCGCTGATTACTTTTTGTTTATGCAAATTGGCATTGCGTTTAAAGGTAGCTTCTTCCGAAATCAATCGGGCATCGGCTTGTGCCTTGCTTGCTTTGGCATTGGCCAATTGGGCACGGGCTTGATCTACACTGGCAGCGATACGATCTTGTTGCGACTGGTAAATTTGAGGATTTACTTTGGCAAGAATCTGACCTTTATGCACATAGTCACCGTCTTTTACATAGAGCTCCGTAATTTCACCAGAGATATCAGAAGATATTTTAATTTCATTCTCAGGCTGAATTTTCCCATTGGCAGACACCGTTTCAATAATAGTATGCCGCTCGGGCTTCTGGGCAGAAACCTTGATACTTTTATCTGAATTAATCCAACCGGCTTGCTTAGCAATCAAAGCAAACACTAATAGAATTCCAACAATTCCTGACAACCACCAGATTGTACGTTTCATTATTTATATATTAAAGTGTGATGTTAATGCCTCTGTAAAAGTCAATGATTTTTGTTTTCAAAATCAAATCGTATTTGGCTTGTTGTGCATTGACTTCTGCACGGGCCTTATTGTTTTTTGATGATATATAATCCAGATAGCTACTCAAGCCTTGCGCATATCTGATTTCCATATTACTATAATTGGTTGATTGGGCTTCCAAACTTTTCAATGCAGCACTATATTTCGCCTTCGCCGATTCAACATCTGTAATCGCTTGTTGAATATTTTTTAGTAATGTATTTTTTGTAAGGCTGTAGTTATAATCTTGATTCAATGAATTGATGCGTGATTTCTGAATATTTCCTGAAACACGCAAATTGTTGAATAATGGAACAGAAACTCCCAATGAAATATACTTTCCAAAATTTTGGTTGAGCTGATCATTGAAATTAACCGCGCTGTAATTGTTTATGAACTTAGGGGCAAACACCGTGTCTAAAGTAGTTTGGGTTATTCCAATGGGTGTAATTCCTACAATAGAAGTTCCTGAATAGGTGCGATATTTATTACTATATAAGCTATTGATACCGCTCGATAAAGTTACTCGTGGAGAAAGTGCACCATAGGCAATCTTCTCGTTAATATGTGCTGCTTGTCTGCGCAATTCAGCGCTCTTCACCTCGGGTCGATTGTTGACGGCCTGATCATAGATTACATTCACATCATATTTCTCCGATAAGGGCAACGCAATGGTTGGACGCATGATACTGTATTGTGTTGTGGCTGGCAACTCCATCAATTGAATTAAGCCTAGCTTAGCACTAATAATTGCATTTTCGGCAATGGTTACATTATACTCGTCGTTGGCTTGTTGTGCATCCTGCTCAAAGAGCACACTCTCCGATAGCTTTCCTGCCTTTACCAAAATTTCAGTGCGGTTACGTTGGTTCATGGTAACATCAAGTTGCGATTTGGCATTGGTTAAATTATCTTCAGCATACATCACTTGCAAAAAAGCCGCTGCAACTTGTAAAGCCAAGTCGTTTTGTTGTGCAAGTACATCAGTACCATTAGCGGCATAATTAATTTGAGCTAACTTTAAGTTATTCAGCAATTGAAAGCCGTTGAATAAAATGATGCTGCTATTGAGTCCAATATTCGACGATTGCGTATTGTTAATAATATAGGCATTCGTAACGGGGTCGATATTTCTTCCGTAATTAAAATTCTCAGTGAAGGATGCGTTCAAATTGGGTAACATGGCCGCTTTGCTGGTCTTCACGTCAATACCGGTACTGCTTAAATTTAGCTTTGCCTGTTTTAAGCGAATATTATTTTGAAGTGCCGTCTCAATACATTGTTGTAACGAAAATTGCTGCTGCGCATTGGCAGCTAACGAACAACAAAGGAATAAAATCAGGATACGGAGTACTTTCATGCTCAATAATTTTGGTTTGCAAAGATAGGGGTAATATCGAATAAAGTGACAGGTTGGTTTCATGGTCTAAAATTTAAAAAAGCACCCTTGATTCATTGTAAATCTATTGGTTAGTGTTAAATTTAGGGCTGCTTTACCTACTTCAATTTGGACTAAACCACCCTTCAACAACTTCTCATTTCGTATCTTTGCCGCCATGAATATTTTGTTGTTGGGAAGCGGGGGCAGAGAACATGCCATAGCATGGAAAATAATACAATCGGCCCTATGCAGTAAATTATATGTAGCCCCAGGAAATGCGGGCACACAAGGCATTGCAATAAATCTTGACTTTGGCGATTCGGATTTTGATGCAATCAAAAGTGCCTGTATTGAATACGCCATTGAGATGGTCGTTGTGGGGCCTGAAACACCTTTGGTAAAAGGGATTGTTGATTATTTCCTAGATGACAATTTGCTACGTCAGATTCCAATCATAGGCCCCAACAAAGTAGCGGCACAACTCGAAGGCAGCAAGGATTTCAGCAAAAAGATAATGGACGATTGCCATATCCCTACTGCGAAATATGCCACTTTCACCAATGTTAATTTTGAAGCAGGTATTGAATATTTAAAAACACATTCGGTGCCAATCGTATTGAAGGCCGATGGACTTGCTGCTGGTAAGGGTGTGCTCATTTGTGCTACCATAGAAGAGGCGATATTAGAGTTTACTGCGATGCTGCAAGATCATAAGTTTGGAGATGCTGGAGCCAAAGTAGTAATTGAAGAATTTTTACAAGGCATTGAGTTATCCGTATTTGTAGTAACCGATGGCACCTCTTATAAATTACTTCCAAGTGCGAAAGATTACAAACGAATTGGAGTTGGCGATACTGGCCTAAATACAGGAGGGATGGGAGCTGTAAGCCCGGTACCCTTTGCCGATGCAACATTTTTAAAGAAAGTGGAAAACCGTGTTGTAGGTCCGTTACTTCATGGACTCAATCAGCAAGGAATTACCTATAAAGGCTTTTTATTTGTTGGGTTGATGAATATGAATGGAGAACCGTATGTGATTGAATTCAATTGCCGATTGGGTGACCCAGAAACCGAAGTGATCGTTCCTCGACTAAAAACTGATATTGTAAAAGTGTTTCAAGCAGTTGCAAATACTACTGTAAATGAACTAAATATAGAGATTGCTGAAGAAACGGCGGTGACTGTATTCTTAGTATCGGGTGGGTATCCAGAAGATTATGTAAAAGGAAAAGTAATAACAGGTTTTGATCAGATACAAGGCAGTCATTTATTTCATGCTGGTACCACAATGCATAATCAAGATGTGGTAACCAATGGTGGTCGTGTACTTGCTATCACATCGCTTGCAAATACAATTGATGACGCGGCCACGCTATCGAAGGCTGCTGCCGAAAAAATACAATACGAAGGAAAATATTTTCGCAACGATATTGGGAACGACTTAATTTAATAACAAATCATGAGCACATTTAGCTACCGCTGGATAGCCCGCCGACTATTAACCTATTTCTTACGAGGGCTGCTCTTTGTGCTCCCCGTTGGGTTATCGTTTTATATCATTCTAAAAATATTTCACACCATTGATGATATCATACCATTGGACTATGGGCTTGGGTTTGTGGTAATCATTACATCGGTTACAGCCATTGGTTATTTAGGAAATCTACTCTTTGGACAAACCATCCTAGAGTTCATTAACGATCTATTGGAACGCACTCCTGGAGTAAAGTATATTTACAATCTCATCAAAGATTTTATGGAAGCCTTTGTAGGTGAGAAACGAAAGTTTACCGAGCCAGTGATGATTGAATTACATGAAGGCGTTTACAAACTTGGATTCGTAACACAGAAAGAACTTTCGCGTTTCGATATGCCCGATTACATGAGTGTATATTGCCCTAAAAGCTATGGTATGATGGGCGATTTGTTGATTGTGAAGAAGGAGAAAGTGCGCCTCGTGGAAAAAAATGCCACACAAACCATGTCGTTCATTGTTAGTGGCGGAGTCACCGATATCGACTAACGATGTTGTAAAATCCCCCGAAAGGAGTGCTATAAAAAGCATAAATTTACATCGATTTTTTAACCCCCATAATTTTTTATAATGAAATTCATTCTTAGCCTCCTACTATCTCTATGTTTGCTTGTCTCAACCGTTGCTCAAAAGGCCCCCGACCGTTGGTTTAATCTCGACTATACCAAAGATGGCGTAGCTGGCGTGAGTGCCGACAAAGCCATTAAAGAACTTTTGAAAGACCGCAAAGCCCAAGATGTAATTGTGGCGGTTATCGATGGAGGAACCGATCCGTTGCATGAAGATTTAAAGGATAATATGTGGGTGAATTCACGTGAAGTTATAGGCAATGGCATTGATGATGATGATAATGGATATATCGATGATATTAATGGTTGGGATTTTATTGGCGGTGTCAATGGAACTGTTGAGTATGATAATATGGAACTAACCCGCATGTATCGCGACTTAAAAAAGAAATATGCTGGGATGGATCCTTCGTCAGTACCTTCGGAAAAGAAAGCAGAGTACAAGCAATACGTAAAGTTAAGAGCTGAGTTTATATCAAAATATGAAAAGGCAAAATCAAATTATGAAACCTATCATAATTTTTTAGAGTCATTACATGCCTTACAAAAAGAACTAGGAAAAGATAAAATTTCGAACGACGATATTGCTGGTTACAAATCGGAGGACACCAAAACCGCACTGGTATTGAATATCTTCCATAATATAATTGCTAATGGAGGCAAGCTAGAAGATATCAATTTCGATGAAGAGTTGAAAGGTGCGCTTGAGCATTTTGAAGCTGAATATAAGTATCAATTAAATATTGATTATGACCCCCGTGCAAGTTTAGTTGGTGATGATTATGCTAATATCAACGAGCGTAAGTACGGCAATAATGAAGTAAAAGGACCTGATGCCTCACATGGCACCCACGTTGCAGGTATTATTGGTGCCGTGAGAGATAATAGTTTAGGGATGGATGGCATTTGCAATCATATTAAAATAATGGTGGTTCGATGTGTGCCCAATGGCGATGAGCGTGATAAGGATGTTGCCAACGCAATAAGATATGCCGTTGATAATGGAGCAAAAATTATCAATATGAGTTTCGGAAAATATTATGGAACCAATAAGGCAGCCGTAGATGAAGCCGTGAAATACGCCATGAACCGCGACGTGTTGATTGTACATGCAGCTGGTAACGAAGGCTATAATTTGAAAGGCAAACAGCATTTCCCAACTCGCGATTATGCCGATCATAGTGGACAAGCCAAGGCGTGGATTGAGGTAGGTGCTTCACAGCCCAATATGCAACCTGCTCCATTTAGTAATTATGGAAAGAAGGCTGTAGATTTATTTGCACCAGGAACTGAAATTTATTCAACCACCCCTGATAATACGTATCAATCAATGCAAGGAACCAGTATGGCATCGCCTGTTGTAGCCGGTTGTGCTGCCTTGCTACGTGCTTATTTCCCCGACCTCACTGCCGAGCAAGTAAAAGTAATTTTATTGAGTACAGTTACCAAAGTACCTGGAAAAGTAGAAAAGCCTATGGATGACGACGCACAAGAGAAAGCGGATGAGAAAGGAAAAGAATTGAAGCCATCGAAAACCACTTATAAGAAACTTTGTAAAAGTGGAGGTATTGTGAATGTATACAATGCGGTGAAGTTGGCTACCACCATGAAAGCCGGAAAACAATAGGCTTAAACCACTATAGTTTCAGCATTTCGCACGATTTCTCGGCAGCCTCTTGTTCGGCTTTTCGCTTGTTATAATCCAAGCCAATACCGTACGATTGCTCATCGATTATTACTTGAATCTTAAATTGCTTTTGATTGTGTTGCCCAACAAGGGTATCGATATTTTCAAATACAATGGTCTTGCCTTCTTTCTGACACCAATTAATAATCTTACTCTTGAAATTGGTTTCTGTATGCACCAGAGCATCAATATCGAGGTACACCGCCAATAATTTTTGCGAGATGTATTTCTCCGTAGTATTATATCCCTTATCTAAGAAGAGTGCCCCTAAAAATGCTTCTAAAGTATTGCCAGGCATACTTTTAAGTCGGGAGCGGTTATGACCCATTTTTTTATCTATGTCGACGAGCTCCGTGATTCCCGTCTTTTTTGCAATATTGTTGAGTTGTTCTCTACTCACAATTTTGCTTCTCAATTGGGTGAGGAAACCTTCGTCTTTAAAAGGGAATTTCAAAAAAAGCAATTGGGCTACAACGGCATTAAGAATGGCATCTCCAAGATATTCGAGGCGTTCGTTACTGTTTTTTATTTTTGTGCCTTCAATTTTTGTTGAGGCAGATGAATGCCGAAATGCTTGTTGGTATAATTTAAGATTTATTGGTCGTACTCCTGTGATTCGATAAATTTCTTTTCGAAGTTCCTTTTCCGTATTTGATAAAATAGATAAGAGGTACTTTATCATACGAAACAAAAATAAGGGTATTTTTTAATCGGTGTATTTTTTAAATATCACAGTAGCATTATGACCTCCAAATCCAAAGCAATTACTAATAGCATAGTTAACATTACGATACTGTGCTTTATTAAAAGTAAGATTAAGACGTGGGTCAATATTTGGGTCGTCGGTGAAATGATTGATGGTTGGAGGAATAATATTTTTATAAACCGCCAAAACAGATGCGATGGCTTCAACAGCCCCTGCTCCACCTAATAGATGGCCCGTCATCGACTTGGTACTACTAATATTTAAGTTATAAACTTGCTCACCAAAAACTTTGGTGATTGCTTTCAATTCTGCGATATCACCTAGAGGGGTTGAAGTACCGTGAACATTGATATAATCAATATCTGCTGGTGTAATTCCTGCATCACGCAAAGCTTCATTAAGTACCAATACAACGCCCAATCCATCAGGATGTGGGGCGGTTAAGTGATACGCATCGGCGCTCATTCCAGAGCCTGCTAGTTCTGCATAAATTTTAGCGCCACGAGCTTTGGCATGTTCAAGTTCTTCAAGAACTAGGGCACCACCACCTTCACCAATAACAAAACCATCTCTTTCCATATCAAATGGACGAGAAGCTGTTTCGGGGCTATCGTTGCGTTCCGACAAGGCTTTCATGGCATTAAATCCACCTACAGAAGGCTCATTAACGGCCGCTTCGCTACCCCCTGAAATCATTACATCAGCCTTTCCTAAACGGATATAGGTGAATGCATCGATGAGGGCATTATTGCTAGAAGCACATGCAGAAGTTGTTACATAATTGGGGCCACGGAAACCGTGACGCATAGAAATATGACCGGCAGAAATATCACCGATCATCATGGGAATAAAAAATGGATTGAATCGAGGTGTTCCATCACCTTTAGCAAACTCCATCACTTCTCTAAAGAAGGTGGCGAGTCCACCGATACCGGTACCCCAAATCACACCGATACGGTCTTTATTAATTCCTGCAGCTTCAATTCCGGCATCAAGCACAGCATCATCGGCACAGGCTACGGCATATTGAGAAAAGAGGTCGAGCTTTCGCGCATCCTTTTTCTCCATATATTTTAAAATATCAAAATTCTTCACCTCACCAGCAAAGCGGGTTTTGAATTTCGAGCAATCGAAATGAGTAATAGGAGCAACGCCACTCACACCTTTTTCTAGATTTGACCAGTATTCTTCCACGGTATTACCGATGGGGGTTAGTGCGCCTAAACCAGTTACTACTACTCTTTTGAGCTCCATAATGTTAGAATTTCCTTCCTTAACCTCCCCCTCCATTTAAAATGGAAGGGATAGGAAGGTGAGTTTTGTTTGAAAAAAATTATTTTGAAGCGCCCTCGATGTATTTGATTGCATCGCCTACGGTGCCAATTTTCTCAGCCTGATCATCAGGTATAGCAATGTTGAATTCCTTTTCGAATTCCATAATCAACTCAACGGTATCGAGTGAATCGGCACCTAAGTCGTTAGTGAAACTTGCCTCAGGAGTAACTTCAGCTTCTTCTACGCCTAATTTTTCAACAATAATGTTTTTTACTTTGGTTGCAATGTCTGACATGATTCTATAATGGTTATTAAGGTTAAAGTGCAAATAACCGCATTTTAAAAATAAGAAACAAAAATTTTTTTGTGACTGCTATCAATAGCAATTTCAGAGCAATTCAGTATTCGAATACAATGCTGCACCTAAAAAATTATATTTGCCCCCATGTTAGCAGTCAAATGTTTCACTTTTAATTTTATTCAGGAGAACACCTATATAGTATACCATACCGATACAAAGGAAGCGGTAATTATCGATGCTGGAAATCAATATCCTGAAGAAGACAATGCCCTTTATAAATTCATAGAAGCCAATGAATTCAAGGTAATAAGGCTTTTAAATACACATGCCCATATCGATCATATCATGGGTAATGAGGCTTGTTTTAAGAAGTATGGCCTAGTACCTGAAATTCATGAATTGGATTTATTCACTTTCGAAAAAACCATTGAAAATAGTAGCATGTGGGGCATCGACCTAAGCAAATCGCCCATTCCACAAAAAACGCTGAAGGAAAACACCTCGATTGATATCGGTGATGAAAGTCTCCAAATATTGTTTACCCCAGGCCATAGTCAGGGTCATGTTAGCTTTTATTACCCTAAAGAACTTTTTATTTTAAGTGGTGATGTAATATTTATGGGAAGTATTGGTCGTACCGACTTACCAGGAGGAAATCATCAAACCCTCTTAAATACCATTCAGAACCAAATTTACACCTTACCTCCTCAAACCACCATCTTCAGTGGCCATGGAGATGCAACGAGTGTAGGGTATGAAATGATGCACAATCCTTTTATTCGTGGCTAATTTATTCACGAAAAAATTTAATAATAACTTAAAAGAGATTCCTCATTGACATTAATGGGTTTCAAATTCTAAAAATTAGGAAAAATAGGCAGTGATATTGTGTAATATTTTATAAGTTTGCTTGCTTTTAAAAACCCTGCCTTGGAAAAGTTCAAAAAACTAAAAGAAGTAATTACCAATTTCAACGCTGACATCAAAGCGGAGGTTATTGTGGGTGAACTGCATGAAAATCATTTTTCCCAAAACGAAATTCTCACCCATCATGTAGGAGCTTTTCTTCGCCCTGTAAGGAAAGATATCCAAGAGGTAAGTTATCCGGAAAATGTATTGCCTGATGAAGCCGAGGAGATTGTGCTAGAACTGAGTCGTGATGGACTTTACGATGCCCTTCCCGAAGGTCTTTTTCACCAACCTTCCTTAAGAAGTCGCGCTGCTAAAAAAGGCGACGTGATGGAGGAACTTAAAAAACATCGTCAAGAAGAAGGATTTGCAAGAAAGTTCTTCGCTCCTTTTGAGAATGAATTTTTCAACTTACAAGTATTACTAGAAAAGCGAGAGAAATCGGCCATACAAGGTTTTACCACCAACGCCAACAAAAAACTACTTCAGCAAATATGGCGCGTAATGCATACGCTTACTTCTAAGCAGATTAATTTATTGATGCATTATCTGCCATTGGCGCATCATTTAAGAGGTGATATTGAAAAGTTAGAGAAGGTAATGCAATCAGTTTTAGGAGTGAACGTTTTATTGAAATACACGCAACGAACCCATGTAATCAATTTTGAAAATGAGCAACGATTGAATCAAATGACGCTTGGACTTGATAGCGTATTGGGCAATTCATTTGTGCTCTCTATTCCACATCTTGAAATACATATCGGACCCCTCACGGCCAAGGATTTTCATTCCTTTTTACCTTTGGGTGAAGGACACCAATTATTGAAATTACTACAGGATTTTTTCTTCCCTTCGCATGTGCATACCGATTTAAAACTAACCATGCAACGAAGTGAGAATAAATTCTCTATAAACGAAAAATCAAATATTTCATATTTAGGTTATAATACATATATTTGACACAAACTAATTTTTAAAAACCCTAAAACATCAACCCGTTATCGAAATTCTTATATGACAAAGTTCCTGAAGTACTTACCCATTCCTGTAATTGTGCTGTTAGTTCTTGGTATTATCATCACCTTGATTTACAAATATTTAATTACCGGCAATCCCGCCATTACTCGAAGAAAAAATTTGATGGTAGGATTCCTATTTTCACTCCTAGCTGCACTTCCAGGAGTGTTTGGCTTCATGTTTTTCAATAGTAATATCACCTGGTTTTACCTAGGAGCACAAGTGTGGATCTTGGTTTTAGGCTGGTTCTTTTGGAGTAATATGCGCAGTGGATTCAGCCCTTATTTTAATAAAACAGCCATCACCGAATGGATGTTTATGTTGATTCCCGTAATGTTTGGATTAACTGTTTTTGCATACTTCTTTTTGGTATTTAATACCAATAATATTGTTTGGTGGTTTGCTACAAGTTATATCACCTTCTTTATTCCATATATAGTTGATTTGGCATTTCAAAAATTTGCGGCCATTCCTCCCGAAATATACAAGGTTTGGTATCATCCTACAGACTATGAGGAGCCTGATTTCGAGCGCATGGATTTGAACAAAATGTTTTTATTGGATATTGAATTTTCAAAGAATCCAAGCGATACTACGATTAGCAATTTCAAGGCGAAAGCTCCATTAGAAATGAATTTTAGTGACTGGTTCGTTTCTTTTATTGCCAATTACAACATGAAATTTGAAGAAAGTCCAATTCAATATAGTAACTATGAGGGCGAGCCTCACGGTTGGATATTCTATACCAAGGGCAACTTCTTCACCGGTAAAAAATACATCGACCCAGATATTACAATCAAAGAGAATAAATTGAAAGAGAATATTGCCGTTGTTGCAAAACGTGTTGAAGTAAACTAATCAAAGTAAACTAATTTAAAACCTAAAATTTAAATTAATAATGGTTCCTAAGATAAAGCATAACGCCGTGAATTGGATCGACGGAATGAAGATTTCAAGATCTCATTTCTCCGAGACCAACAATTTCATATTTGACCATCTACGCGATGGGATTTCGATACAGCTCAATAATTTCAACTACGGTTTATTGCCGCCATTGCAAGGAGATAAAACCTCCTTATCATTTACGGTAAAAGAAACCCAAAGTGAAAATTATAAAGTATCGCTAACCCAATGCAGGGCCGTAACCCAGGGTGGTTGTAGAATTGAGGTATTAGAAGGCGGGGAAGAAATCACTTCTAATATTCAATTAACCCCTGAAGTTGCAAAAAAAGGTGCAGGTGTATTTGATGTAGTACTTTCTGTAAATCCTTTTTCACGCGTTCCTACGGGTACGCCAAGTGCTGAAGAACAACCTCCTCGTCACCCTTTCGAACGCCCCGCAATTGAAGTGAGTGTATTGCCATCCGATCAGGTGAAGGCTTCCGAATTGGGAGAGCATTTCATTATCATTGGTCGTTTACATTTCAAATCGAATGAGTTCGTTTTTGATCAACGATTCATCCCTGCTTGTACTTCTATCATTGCACATCCTGCACTGAAAACCATCTATAATACGCTTGGCGGTTATTTGAATGAAATTCAAAGCTATAGCACCAATATCGTTAAGAAAGTATTGGATAATAGTCAGGATACTGGTCTGGCACAATTTGTACGCATCGTATGTGAACGCCTAGTTTACAATACTTCAGCCTCCTTTTTTCAGTTCCGTTCGATGTTGCCACAACAATCGCCAATATATGTGGTGGAACTATTTACTCGCTTGGCTAACGAGGCCAAGGTGAGCATTAATTGCATGCGTGAGAAGGATCGTGAGGAGCTTTTGAATTATTTCAAAGAATGGACCGACCTTACTCCAGGACAATTCATGAATATGCTGGATGAAGTGATTGATGTTGATTATGACCATAATGACTGCTACGACGCCTTAGCCAAAGTAGATTATATGTTGAGCATCTTGGCCTCATTACTTAATAAACTCAACTCACTCGAACTTATTGGACGTAAAAAAGAACGTGACATTTTCGTTCGTGAAAAAGAAATCGATAAAAAGCCAGAGAAGAAAAAAGGATTTTCTATGCTCGATTTCTAAAACCACTCCTGCGGGATATGCCTGATAATTCACAGAACGTAAACTATCTGACGTATTTCATAGGTTTGAAATAGAAAATCCAAATCATAAAATTGAAATTTGAAATTATAAATCTGAACCATAACTTTAATAGTATTCATGAAACCACTCAATACCCAAGAACGTAACAGTTCATTCTGGAGTTTCGTCCTCTTCTTCACCCTTTGTGTAATTATAATTACTGGGGCTGTAAGTTTTAACTTTATTCTACCCAATAAGCAGTTTGCTGAATTGAAAATTAAGGTAAAAGATTATGCCAGCTTTAAAGCTAAGCAAAGTGGCTTTATGTCGCAAATTGATGAAATCAATAAAAAGCTAAAAGAGTATGATATGCCTGGGGCAGCACAAAGTTTCTTGCAAAAAGATATCAGTAAGAAAAATATCGCATTAGAAGAAGCCATTGGAACCGAAAATGAAACCAATAAAGTTTACCATAGAATTGTAGAGAATTACAATTCTATGCTTAGTTTAAAATCGAAATTGAGTGATGCAAAGGTGCAGCTAGCCCAAGCAAATTCGGTATTAAGTGATTGTGAATCAGAAAACAGAAAAGTAGAAAAAGAACTTAAAGACAAACAAGAGAAAAAATAATTATTCAAAACCTAAAGGCTTAAAAATATACTCCCATGACCAAAGATTTAAAGAACAAGTTTACAACGTTCATGATATTAATGTTTGCCAGTGTGCTATTGCTAGTCGTATCACTTTTTAGTGACTATAAGGGCAAGTCGAGCAAACAAATGGATAATGATGCTGCCAAAATTCAGGAGATGGAAGCATTAAATACTAAACAGACGGTAATCCTTTCGCAGATGGATACAATCGAAAGAAAATTAAATGCATTTGAACCAACAGCAAATAATGCGGTGGTGCTATCGAATGAGATTGATAAAGGAATCAAGGATTTGAAAACGTATTTCGCACAAAACAATTTAACCGAAAGCGCATTTACCGGTATCATTGAGAACTATACCATCATGTTGGTTGATAAGCAGAACATCAAGAATACAGTTGATAATAATAATGTGATTAATAAAAAGGTAGACGAATGCAAAGACAAATTGAAAACCAATAAGGATGATTTGAAACAGATTAATCTTATTTTAGGTATCACGAACAAAAATTCGAACTAAATTTATTTTTAGTAAAACAAAAAACAAATCGTCATGAAAAAATTTTTACTTCTGGGCATTGGAATTTTACTTGGGCATTTCGCCTATAGTGAGAAAATGATTTACTCTATTGTTGTGAGTCCTGCCAATGTTTGTCAAGGTGATACCATTACCATGGTTTTCACTTATGATAATACGTATAGTGGAGGCTCGGATAAAGCCTACTATTACCTATCTGATTTAGGTGGAACTTCCTATTCCACATCGAATTTTATTGATTCTTTTTTTTTATCTGGCACAACTACAACCGTTAAGTATCGCATACCCGTTTCACAAACCACGGGTGCTTACCGTATTTGGGGCAAAGATACCCTCAACAGCAATCGTCAAGTAGATACATTTTCGAATCAATTTACTGTGGTGGCTCCGCCTACAGTTAGTGCAGGTTCTCCACAATCTGTTTGTCAGGCAGGAACCGTTACCCTTGCCGGCTCCGTTACTGGAAGTTCCACTTCTGGAATCTGGTCGGCTCCAAGTGGAAGCTTCAGCACTGCTACTGTATTAAATACACAATATACCCCTTCAATTACAACGGGTACTGTAACCTTGACTTTGACTTCAACTGGTGCGGCTTGTGTGCGCACAAGTACTGTTGTTATAACAGTTTACCCAACCCCTACAGCGAATGCTGGTTCCAATCAATCCGTTTGTCAAGGAGGCTTTGTAACCTTAGCAGGGAGTATTGGTGGCAGTGCCACGGGTAGTACTTGGTCGGCACCCAGTGGATCATTTAGCAGTGCAAGCTCGTTAAGTTCTTCCTATACGCCATCGATTACATCGGGGACCGTTACCTTAACATTAACTACTAGCGGACCTGCATGCACACCTGCAACAAGCACCGTTGTTATTACAGTGAATGCAACGCCAACAGCCAATGCTGGATCTCCCCAAACCATTTGCCAAGGAACCGCTGCTACCCTTGCTGGTAGTATTGGGGGAAGTGCTACTGGAAGTATCTGGTCGGCGCCATCAGGTTCATTTAGCAATGCGGCATCTCTAACTTCAAATTATACTCCTTCCATTACTTCTGGAACTGTAACCCTTACACTCACCACCACTGGACCTTGCACACCAGCAACAAGTACGGTAGTTATTACGGTAAACTCAGCAGCGACTTCTAATGCAGGTTCTTCAGGTACAACTTGTTCTGGCTCAGCATATACGCTTACAGGAGCAACCATCGGAGGAAGCGCCTCCACTGGTACCTGGTCGATCACTGCTGTTACAGGATCCTTAACTACCGCTTCTTCTCAACTTAGTAATACGAGCGCAACAGGAACCCCAGCGGCGGTAACATTTACTCCTATATCAGGGAATTTTGGAACCGCAACACTTACACTAACCACTGACGATCCATCTGGGCCCTGTCCAGCTGCGACAAGCAATGTTGTTATTACAGTGAATCAAGCTGCCACTTCCAATGCTGGATCAAATGCTACCACATGTAGAGGAGCAAACTATACCTTGACAGGTGCAAGTGTTGGAGGAAGCGCAAGCACAGGTGCTTGGTCCATTACTGCAGTTACTGGTTCGATGTCAAATAATTCAAGCCAACTAAGTTCAACCTCTCAGACAGCCAATCCAGCATCAGTTGTTTTTAATCCAATTGGAACAAATACTGGCACTGTAACGCTAACGCTTACTACCAACGATCCATCGGGACCTTGTGGAGCAGTTTCAAGCAGTATGGTTCTTACATACAATCCCGATGCTACTGCGAATGCTGGCACAAATACAACTATCTGCTCAGGTGCACCTTATACACTTTCAGGCGCCACTATTGGAGGTGCTGCTAGCACTGGCGCATGGAGTATAAAATCAGTTACTGGTACCATGTCCAATTCTGCAGCCCAATTGAGTAGCACTAGTCAATCTGCAAATCCTGCGGCCGCAATATTTACGCCCATCGCTACCAATTCAGGTACCATTACCTTAACCCTTACTACCGACGACCCAAGTGGGCCCTGCACCTCCGCTTCTAGTGATGTCGTACTTACGGTAAACCCAGCACCAACAGCTAATGCGGGTAGTGCTACTAGCATCTGTAGTGGCCAACCCTATACACTTACAGGTTCCTCTATTGGTGGTGGCGCTATCAATGGCACTTGGTCTATCACTGGATTAACAGGTACCATGACTAATGTTGCTTCGCAATTAAGTAATTCAGGTGCGACAACAACGCCTTCAACAGTAATATTTACACCTGTTGCAGGTAATAGTGGCACGGTCACTTTAACTCTTACTGCCAATGCAACAGCACCATGTACGTCGACCACAAGTACTGTTACCTTAACAGTAAGACCGCTTTCCACCGCCAATGCTGGTAGTCCAAAATCGGTATGCCAAGGGGGATCAGTTTCTGTCACCGGAATCGTTGGAGGTAGTGCTACTGGAGGAATTTGGAGTGCACCTTCTGGCGGTTTCAGCAATGCGAATTCTCTCACAACAAACTATACCCCCAGTATTACAAATGGTAACGTAACACTTACCCTAACGTCAACTGGGCCTTGTAATGCCATAACAAGCACCGTCGTAATCACTGTAAACCCTACCGCTACTGCCGATGCTGGACCTGCCATGACAGCAATTTGTCAAACAGCCACCTCTGCCGCCTTAGGCGGAATTGTTGGAGGTTCGGCAACTGGAGGAACATGGTCAGATAATGGCATTGGAGGAACATTTAATCCGAATGCTACAACACTTAATGCAACATACACACCACCCACTAACTTTAGTGGCATGGTAACATTAACACTTACTGCAAGTGGGGGTAGTTGTGGTACACCAACCGCATCTAAGGCATTACAAGTAAATCCAAATGCCACGGTAAGCTTGGCTTCTGGAATAACGAATCAGGTTCTGTGTTTAGGATTTTCTATTAGCGATATAAGATATACTATTGGTGGTGGTGGCACAGGTACCAACGTAACGGGATTGCCTGCAGGAGTCGCTGGCGTCTTGGCAGGTACTTTATTTACTATCAGTGGAACGCCTACAGTTACTGGAGTTTTCAACTATACTGTAACCACTACTGGGATCTGTGCTCCAGCTTCAAAAACAGGTACTATTACCATCAATGCCAAACCTAATAAACCCGAATTCTTAACAACCAATCCAACCACTGTTTGTTTCAATCAGAAAGGAGTGAACTTCGGAGTGAAACCTCAAACGGATATTGTATTTCTTTGGAGCAGTACCAATAACCTAATAGAATTTCATGGCAAGCATAAAGCCAATTGTTTGATTGATTTTCCTGCTTCGGGTTCACCATTCACTATTTATGCAATTGCAACAAATAGCATTACTGGTTGTAAAGACACTTCTGCACTAACACTAACTGTTACTTCTACGATTCCGTCAACACCCCGAATACTTTTAACGAATTCGAATAAGACTTTAGTTTGCCTAGATAATACTCAAGCAACCTATCAATGGGGATATGATGATACTACCTTTGTCTCTAACGATATAACTGGTGCTACCCTTCAGGATTTTACCCCAGCAGGTGGAATCAATCCTAACAGAAACTATTATGTTCGATTAAACTCGGGAGGATGTACTTACAAAGTATATTATAATGCTCCTTTGGGTGTTTCATCTAATTTGAATGACCTTAGCATTGCTATTCAGCCAAACCCCAACAAAGGGCAATTCAATTTAAAATTAACTGGGAATAAGATACCTGAAATTGCAACAATAACCGATGTGCTTGGTCAATCAATTATGAATATCTCATTACATCAAGGCGATAATTATATCCAAATGCCGGTTGTTGCTAACGGGATTTATTATATCCGGATCATCGATAACTCAGGTAATTCACAGACTTTAAAATTTATCATCAACCAATAATCCTATGAAAAAATATTTACTGCTACTATTTTTTATCGGGTCGATATTTACGGTGAGTGCACAAACACCTGGCATGATGCAACGTCGTCAGCTACCTGGTAAAATTGATACCTTAATAATTAACTATTTCACCTATTCGAAATTTTCATCTATCGACGATGTAGGTTTTTCGGATGCAGTAGCCAAGCAATTTCAAAGTTTGTTTGTGGCCAATGCCAAAGTTACTGATGAAGTAAATCCATCTTATTATGATAAGAATTATGAACATCCTTTCGACCTCCCACTTCGATCGTTAGCCGATTATATTGTAAAAACGAAGGAGAATTATCCTTCAGGTTTATTTGTAAAATACAATGCAATACAAGTAGATTATAGCACACTTACCGTATTGTTTTTAAAAGAAACAAATGGCACCACCACTGCCGGTTTATTGTATAAAGTTACAGATACCCTTCGCTTAAAACTTAGTGCCTCGGCTGATTTTAAAACCATCAAAATTCAGGACGTAACAGTTTTAGGATATGCCATTACTTTATTGAACGATGATGACCGTGACTTCATACCTAATGGCAACGACAAATGCCCTAAAGAACAAGGTTTCAGTAGTGGAACAGGTTGTTTCTCTAAAGAGGAAAAAGTGGCTTTCGCAGTAGCTGAAAAAGCACGTAAACAAAGAGAGAAAGATGAAAAAGCAGCACTGGCAGGCAAGGATAAGAATGCTGTTGCAAAGGCAGAGAAAGAGAAGAAGGAAAAAGAAGCTGCAGCATTAGTTGAGAAGGAACGCAAAGAGAAGGAAGCATTGGCACTTGCAGAGAAGAACGAGAAAGAGGCTGTTGCTTTAGCTGAAAAAGAAAGACAAGAGAAGGAGGCCATAGCCCTAGCAGAAAAAGAACGCAAAGAAAAAGAAGCCATTGCACTAGCTGAGAAAGAGAAGAAAGAGAAAGAAGCCAAAGGCGCGACAACCAAACCAGCCAATAAAGATGCAATAGCCAAGGCAGAGAAAGAGAAGAAAGAAAAAGAAGCCGCTGATTTAGCGGAGAAAGAACGAAAAGCGCAGGCCGAAAAGGATGCGATTGCTAAAGCTGAAAAAGAGAAGGCAGAAAACGAAGCGATTGCTAAAGCTGAAAAAGAGCAAGCAGAAAAGGATGCTGCTGCGAAGGCAGAAGCGGATAGAATACAAAAAGAGAAAGATGATGCCTTGGCTCGTCAGCAAGAAGAAGATCGCAAAAAACACGAACATGATAATGCACACCCTGGGTTCTTTATCGGATTCAGTATTTCGGGAGGTAATAATAATTTCAGTGTGCCATTTAGTGAAGCGAACTTGGGATATGATAAAATGATCAAAGGAAGCAAAACTGTGCTTAACAATACCGGACTCGCGCTCAATAAACAAGCACCATTCACGCAAGTTCAACTTGATATTGATTATTTCTTTGGATCGAAAAAGAAATTTGGTATCGCCACCGGCTTAGGATTCAGTAGCTTCAATGCAAGCTTTAAGATGGATAGCTTCCGAGTAAATTATAGCGCGGTGGATAGCAGAGGTGAAACATATCGCCGTGTAGTTAATGTGCATGCTATTGATGAAGATTTAAAAATTAAATCACTTAATATTCCAATCATACTTCAATATAAATTTGGATTGGGCGATAAAGCCAACCTATGTTTAGGATTGGGTGTAAATTATCATAGTGTACTTTCGGCCAAGGTATCGAGCACTGCCACTGCCGATTACGAAGCAATTTATAATTATGCCAATGGATCACAAGTATCACAATTTGATTCAAGCATTGTACCAAACAAGGGAAGCTGGATGATTACCCGCAGCAATATAGAAGCTCATGGAGGAAAGAGTGGCGAGGCTGCTTATTTCACACAGAAGCGTACAGATGGTTATGACGTTGCTATTGACCAATCGCTATCGAAAACAGAAGACTTAAGTTTAGGAAGTTCACTGGGTGTGATTTTGCGATTGAATGCCAATTTCCAATTGTCGGATAAACTATGGCTCTCTACCTTATTACAATTCCAGAATGTATCGTTTACCAATAACAGTTATATTAAAAACTACAAGCTTACCGACGAAATCGGAACTTACAATTCGTTGATGAACAATACAAATTTATTAAAAGCAGGATCGGTATCACTTGGCGTAGGACTAAAAATCACAATTAAATAAATATATTAAATTTTTATAAAGCATGGAACGTAAGAACATTATTCTCATAGTAGCAATTGTTTTAGTGGCAGGAGGAATATTCGCCATTAAGAAGTTTATGGGCGGAGATAGCGGATGCCCGAAACTTATTTTCGGAATTTCATCCAATAGTATTTTAGCAGGAGAAAGTATCCACTTTGAGGATAATACCACTGAAGCAAATGATTGGAAATGGGATTTTGGTGATGGAGGAAAAAGCGAAGATCAAAGCGGTGACTATACATTTAAAAGCGCTGGTGAATTTACAATCACCTTAACCATCAACGGAAAATGTACAGAAACTACCACCATCAAAGTGGGCGATTTAAATATCAGCAGCAACGATACCATGCAAAAGGCAGTAGCTATTATTGGCCCAGCATCATGCCAGGTAGGCGATGCGGTACAATTCAGCAATAGTACTGAAGGGGCTACCAAATGGGAATGGCAATTTGGCGAATCGGGTAGCAATGATAAATTCGAACAAAACCCAACCTATACTTATAGCCAACCAGGAAAATACACCATTGTATTGCGCGTAGATGCAAGCAAAGCTGAAGGACGCCATGCGATTACAGTTACGGCCAAGCCTGTTACCGGAGGCGGAGGTGGAGCTCCAGCTCCAAAATTATCGGGTGCTGACTTGAAATCGAAATTTGAAAAAATTACAGCAGGCGAATTTGAATCGGTTTACTATCCTATGCTAAAAGCCTATTTCTGTAATGATAATAATGTATCTGTTGTAATCAACGGAAGCAAGAATACCAGTATCTACTCATATTGTATGAAATTGGATATCCAAAGAAATACTAAATTTGGCGACGTGAAAGTGGAATATGGTAGTAATGGTTGTATTTCAAAAATCACTGTAACTCAAAATTAATTTTAATTATGAAAAAGCTACTGATTATTTGTTGTTCTTTTCTTATACTCACCTCCTTTAAAATATTTAAACCGAGGGTGGAGAGTGTAAACAATATTGTGATCTTTTACGTAGAAAACAGTAAAGGAGGAAGCAATGTATCGCTTACTGGCGACGCCATCGAGAAACTCGAGGCAGAGGTGAAGAAAAACAATGCCACTCCTGCCAATAAATTTTTATTGTATTGGAGCAACGATGCTAAATTTGATTATAGCAAGAAAGCTGAAAATAGCACCAAGATACTTAATAGCTTATTCGAGAAGAACTCTCGCACACCGAATGTATGGCTTGATAAGCATCAGATGCGTTCGCTCCTATTCGATAAAGAATTTACCTTGAAAGGAACCATCTCCGTGAATTTCTTTGTAACAGAAACCTACCTTATCGATTATGTTACCAAGGATGAGCCTTCGATTTTAATGGGCATGTTTCCTCGTGAGCTAGCCTATATCACAGGTGCCGATGAAAGCCGAGTTACCGTAAATATTTATTATAGCAATACCCAAAACAAACTCACAGAAGACCTGTTAAAGCAGGTTAACAATTTTAATAATCAGTCAAGAATTACCTATAATTACATACAGGTAAAATAATTAGCGATATCATGAAGTTTAAATTTTCTCTCACACTATTTATAGTACTCATCAACATCAGTCTTTGGGCTCAAGTGCCATCAGGTTCCAGAGTATTGAACTATCCCAATGAATATAATAAACCCAATGGCAATGTACTTGCCAAAAGCGAAGGAACCAGCGGAAGCGATTGGGTAGTATACGCCGATCGTGATGGTATCCAATCCTACACGAAAGCGGATGCGAAAGCCAATTTTAAAACCTTAAGCTTCCTAGAAGCATTCTATGTTATTGAAGAAAAAGGCGATTACCTGCACTTGGTAAAACATGATCCATCAATTTTCTTGTCAACCAGCAAAACAGCTCGCAAGATTGCAAATACTGCCATCGATATGGGTTGGGTAGAGAAAAAGAAAATGCTATTATGGAAACATGCTTTGGTAAGTTCTCAAGGATTCACCATCAAAGCACTTGCTATTAGTAACGATAAAAATGCATTGTTAAATCCTGGAAAATATATCCGTGATGGAAATGTAGTTCGTATTTATAATTCACCCGATTTACATGATGAGAACAAGAATGGAATTTTCTTGTTTCAGTTTTTGTTCATTTACAAGACCAGTGATGATGGAAAAAATTTCCTCATTGGTAAAACCTATCAAACCAACGCCTCTTCAATTAAAAGTGAATTATTGGGTTGGGTGCCAAGCGGTATTGTGCAACGCTGGGAACAACGTTTGTGCTTAGAACCAAATTGGGACAAGGGAGCTGCAGATGAGCGCTTAAACACCGGTGTAAAAGCTACCTTATGGCAGAATGAGGTGGAAGTATTATCTGTAATGAAAGGTAATAAGGTTCAAGGTATTTGGAATGAGGACCCCTATTCAGTGCGTTTTGCACCAGAGTGGAAACGTTTCCCTGTATTACAAAAGTTCCCTAATAATATTTTAGAGACTGGATTGATCACGAATATCTTCGATAAAACGGGAGCAACAGCAATCAAAACTTCCGAGCAACTCGCCATCGAAAAGAAATACAATGACCTCCGTCCAAAAATCAGAAGTATCAATATTGTGTTTGTAATGGATGGTGGCAATAGCATGAATGGATATTATGAACCTATCATCAATTCAATTAAGAAAACATTGAACTTCGTTACCGAAGACAATAAAAATAAATTCCGCTTTGGTGCCGTGGTGTATCGCGATTATGCTGAAGAAAAATGCCCTACTAAAAAACGTGATGTGGAGATACTCGATTTATCACCAAATATTTCACCAGTAATCGATTTCTTCACTGAAGCTTCTACCGATACCAAAGATTGTTTCGATAAAGAAAAGCCACAAGCTGTATACTACGGATTGAATAAAGCCCTACGTATGTTAGCCGACCATAAGGATGAAACCAATATGATTATCTTGATTGGTAATGCAGGAAATCGCAAGCAAGACCCTAAAGGATTCAACGATGAGCAAGTAACCAAACTCATTGCCGAAACTGAAACCCGCCTCTTGGTATTTCAAGTAAATAATGCCAATGATAAAAGCTATGACGATTTCTTACGTCAGTCGCGTACCCTGATTACCGCCTCTTCAAAAGCCATTGCTGATGAAGTACGTAAACGTGATCCGAAAATTGCGGGTAAGGTAGTAGAGCCTGAATTTAGCCAAGTAGAAGATAAAAATATTTATCAATTGCAATATCCAGCTACCAGCCCGTTGCCAGGCATGATTATTTTCGCCGATAAAGGAAATCCAATGTCAACAAGCTATTTAGAAAGTAGTATTGGTACATTTATACAACAAGCGAATGATGGAATTGAAGCTCGATTGGCAGAACTTGATGCACAATTAAGTGGGGTGGGTGAACGAAGTGAAAAGAAATTGAATGCTGCGGTAATTTATTATCTAAGTAAATTAGGTACAGATGTTACCAACGAAGAGGTAATTAAAAAATATACCGACGACAATTATCAATTCTTTATAAAGGCCTATACCACCCTTGATGTGAAAGGGATGCAATATCCACTATATAAATACATTTTGTTTGTAGATGAAGACGAATACACCGATTTAAAGAAAGCCTTGGAGGCCGTAGTAATCAATGAAACGGGTAGCCAGCTTCGCGAAAAACTAGTAGATGTATATAAGGAACTCATCTTGAAATACATTGGTAGTAGAGGTGAGAAAGAAATGCTCAATACCAACCTGAGTGCCATCTTAGAGAAAGTAACCGGTATTCCATCACGAAGTGAATTTATGAAGAAGTACACCATCTCCGATTTGGAAAACCGAAAAGTGGTAACCGATGCTCAGTTATTGCAGCTCATGGATTACATGAAGAACAAATTGAATTTATTGAAATCAATTCGTAATGATGAGAAGAGTTATTTTGACAATAACGACTTACGTTACTATTGGTTACCAGAAAATATTCTCCCATAAAAAAATATAACCCATAAAAAAAGGCGCTGATGAAGCGCCTTTTTTTATGCCATTTATTCCCAACTATTTCACAACAAGTGCTCTAGCTGCAAGCACATAGCGAGTGAGTAGTTCTTTTTGTTCGGGAGCCAATTTGGCCATTGGTGCCATTTTGTTGAGAATGGGTTCCCATTGCGCCTCAGTTTTATCGGCAATATTCTTTGGCAAATGACACTGGGAACAACGGGTAGTAAAAATAGTGCGACCACTATCTAAATCGTGTTGGGTTACCCCAGGCCAGCGCTTTTCGGCAACTACCAGTAGGGCTGATTTTGCATTATTCGCAGCACTTTTCTTTCCTGCTGCACATTGAATTAAAAAGATGGAGCCTGCAATGACGGCCACAGTATATAAGACTTTTTTCATACCGCAAAAAAGTAAAATAAACTGAAGTATAAAAGTTCTGACACCAATTATTACAATTCATTATAATTTTAATTTGTAATCTCATCAATCAGTAGAATTCACTTCTTCGAGTTAAAACTACCGTAGGTTTGTAATATCAATAAAACGACTACCTTCGAATTTTATTTGAATTGCTCCTTTAATAAAATGAAACAGTTGTTTACGTTTTCCTGTCTTTTGACACTCCTATTCACTGGAAATTCCACGTTATGGGCGCAAGCAGGTAAGCTCGATTTAAAATATGGCAGTGGGGGCATAGCAATCACCACACAAGGCCCCGATATATTTAGTCAGATTTCATCAATTGCCATTCAAAGCGATGGTAAGGTAGTCGCCACGGGTTCTAGCTATAATTCCATCATCGGCAAATACTATATCAATGTATTGCGTTATAAAACCAACGGCACCCTCGATTCGAGTTTTGGAGTTGGAGGTATAGTAACCGACTCCATTGGCTTATCCGACGATAATGAAGCCAGTTGTATAGCCATTCAGCCCGATGGGAAAATTATTGTAGGTGGCTTTGCTTTTATTAGTACCGATTTCGATTTTGTATTGCTACGATTCAATACCAATGGTACCCCCGATAGTACTTTTGGCACCTACGGCATTATCACAAAAAATTTAGGCGATGATAATTTCGCTAATAGTATTGCATTACAAGCCAATGGTAAAATTCTATTATGTGGCTCTACCTCTAATGGCAGCGATCAAGATTTTGCTGTGGTACGTTTTAATAATGATGGTAGTACCGATATAAATTACGCTGCTGCAGGGATTGCCCTGGTAGCGATGACTTCTGCATCTGAAGATATTCCAACACATATTAAAATTCAACCCGATGGCAAGGCAGTAATCGTAGGATTAAGCGCCAATACCACCACTTATATTCCCAAGGTGGCTTTGCTTCGTCTCGATACCAATGGCTTTCCTGATAATAGTTTTGGCAATTCAGGAAAAGTAGTAAAGGCATTTAGCGCCAATGGCGATCAACTTACTTCGGTAGTATTACAGCCCGATGGTAAAATGGTGGTGGTAGGACAAGCGGGGAATACCAATGCTGATTTTTTGATTGCGCGATATTCGTCAACAGGATTGCTCGATAATACATTTGGGAATGGGGGTTATAAATTTTATAATTTTAGTAACCAGGCCGAACAAGCCTATGCTGTTGCATTACAAACCGATGGAAAAATTGTTGTGGCGGGCTCGGTGGATTCACTTTCGACCGATATTGCATTGATACGTGTTCGCAGTAATGGTGTAATTGATTCTACTTTTGGAATCAATGGAAAGGTGGCTACAGCCCTTAGTACAGGCTACGATTATGCCACCTCGATGCTGCTTCAACCCGACGGCAAAATTGTTTTAGGCGGTATGGCAACACAGGATTTTGCAGTGATGCGTTACCAGGGCGACCCGCTGGATGCCGCACTCAGCGCGCTTACCATCCCATCGAGTAAATGCGGTGCTCTTGGAAACAATCAAACGGTGAGTGTCCTTTTGAGTAATAATGGAAACACAAAAATTGCTCTCGACTCCATAAAAGTACAATTGCAAATTACAGGTGCGAATACCTATAGCATTTCTAAAAATAATACCATTGCACTGCCTTTTGGAACGAGCCAGTTAATCAGCTTTACGAATATTAATTTACCCAATCTGGGAACGAATATTTTCAATGTATCCATACAATTAAACGGAGATAGTAATATAAGTAATAATAGTCTCATAGCATCTGATACGGCTTTCGGATTGAAACCTACAATAAATTTCAGCAGTACTAATTCCAATAATACGTATGCATTCACTCCCAGTATTAGTGGGCGAAATTCAATTACCTATCAATGGAATTTTGGGGATGGCAGTGCAACGAGTTCATTGCCCAATCCATCGCATCATTATCCTTACACCAATACCTATTCAGTAAAACTAATTATCACCGATGCCTGTGGTACTGATTCTATTTCTAAATCGATTACCATCACTACGGGCATCGCTCAAACAACTAAAAATAGAAGCTTACAAATCACGCCCAATCCTGCGAATGGGTTGGTATTGATTCGTACTATGAATACTGATGAGATATTGCCCATTGCATTGTATGATCTGCAGGGTAAATTATGCATGTCCTGCACTACCGATAATGAAGGAACGGCTCACATCGACCTTTCTAATTATGCTGAAGGGGTTTATTTTATTCAGTGCCAGGAGCAAGTGCATAAAATATTTGTGGTGCATTAAGAGCCTCCCTCCTATTAATTTCATAACAAAGCCCTAAAATTTGCCAAACGATTTTGGTTACCTTTGTTATCTATGTCACTTGAAATGAAATTAAATTACCAGTACTTCTGTTTTATATTTTTTGCATGGGCTATGATGAGTTTGAATGCTTGCAATACCCCAAATCCCAAGCCTAAAGAAACTCCTACTGGGGTAATTTCTATAAACCAGTTTGAAGAGAAATTAAATGCCACTACCAACCCACAAATTATTGATGTGCGTACCGCCGAAGAATTTGAAGGCGGACATTTATTGAGTGCCGTAAATATTGACTGGAATGGTACCGACTTCGATCAGAAAATAAATGCAATGGACAAAACGAAACCTACGTTTGTGTATTGTATGTCGGGAGGAAGAAGCCATGAAGCTGCTGCTGCCATGACCAAAGCGGGCTATACCGAAATTTACGAGATGGAAGGCGGGATGCGTGCCTGGCTCAAAGCGGGTAAGACAGAAGTCACCCCTGATAAGAACGAGCAGATACAAGGCATGAACCTACAAGATTATAATTCAAAAGTTACATCGAGTAAACTCATATTGGTTGATTTCAATGCCCCCTGGTGTGGACCATGTAAAACGATGGCTCCGATACTTGAGGAACTGGCTACCGAACAAAAAGATAAGATGGAACTTATTAAAATAAATTTCGATAATAATAAGGACCTAGCCAGCAATTTAAAGATTGCAAACCTGCCCACCCTCATTTTATACAAACAAGGAAAAGAGGTATGGCGCAATGAAGGCGCCCTCGATAAAATTGCGTTGATGGTAATTATAGAATCGCAGAAATAACTGTTGCTTAGTGCTTCTTAAAGAAGTCTAAGGTCTTGCTCAAGATTTCGGCTTGCTTATTTCGTTCGGCTTCATCGCGCTGGTTGGTAGTGAACTGCATTAGGTTGCGTTGTAACTTTTCGGCTACCGGTACTTCGCCCCATCCCACCCCTTTGAAGGCAGGTTCTTTATTCACACTTTGCCATGCAGCGAAAATTCCATCTCCACCAAATTCCATATACTTCAAGCGAAACTCTTCCCAGGCTACACCTAAGTTTGGATTGAACAAAGCACCAAAAGTATAGTATGAATGTTTGAAGCCTGCAGGCACTTGTTGTGGCACGAGCATTTCGTTATTTCCAATGGCTTTTGTATATGCTTCACCCATGAGCACACGCAAATCGCAGAGCCAGTCGGCTTTTTCAAGCTGTGCTAAACCCACGGCAGCACATAGTTCTGGCAAGCGATAATTATATGCCATGATATTGTGGCGTTCCCAGTTTGGGTTTTGAAATAAGTTACGATCGATACGCACCTTACCACTTCCTGCTTTAATATTTTTGAATCCTACACCACCGAACTGACGCATTTTGGTAGCCATTTCTTCATCATCTGTGGCAACGATACCACCATCGCCTGTGCTTAGGTGCTTGCTGTTTTCGAAACTCCAGCTACCCACGTGGCCGATGGTTCCAGCCAAACGGCCTTGCTCATCGTGTGCAAACATACACTGTGCGCAATCTTCTACCACATGCAAGTTAAACTCCATAGCCAGAGCCATTACCGCGGTCATATCGCACATCAGGCCATAGATATGAACTGGCATGATGGCTTTTGTTTTCGGAGTTATTTTTTTACGTGCATCATCTACATCCATCAAGAAGGTATGAGGATTGGCATCTACATACACCGGAGTAGCTCCTGCCTGCCATACGCTATAACCCGTCATGGCTGGGCCAATGGTGGGGATTAAAACTTCATCGCCAGCTTTGATATCGCCAGCATATAAGCCCATATGTAAGGTACTTGTACCACTATTGGCCGTGATTGCGTATTGTTGATTGTGACGATCGGCGAACATGCGCTCTAAGCGCTCATTGAAGGTACCACTCTCCCCTGCTCCGAATCCTGAACTGAGTACTTCGTCGAGGTATTTACGTTCGTTACTTTCAAAACGCCATCCTTTATTTTGTGATGCTTGTATAGTCATTAGAATCTTAGATTTAAATCGAGGTGCAAAGAAAAGAAATTTTAGAGAATGTTTCGCCTGTTAATCCTTCCGATTATCGCAGCAGGGAATCGCTAATGTTTACAAAACGATGATTAGCTCTAGTTAAGTAAGGAGCAAATTAAGATTGTATTATATTTTTCAATTACACTATTTTCTACCTTTAATTGCTTTATTTGACAAATTATTCAAATCAAATCTATATGGACTATAAATTCGCCTTAGAACTAAATAAAATTGGTATTGTTGCTTATAATGAGCAAGAAAACTTATGGCAGATTGCCAAGCGTTGTGCAGCTAGCAGTGGAATTTCGATGGCTGGGTTTGGAGCCGTTATTGGCTTTAAAACAGGCAGCGTAGTGGTGCCTGGTATTGGCACTATAGCTGGTCCTATTGTTGGTGCGTTGACAGGCCTTGTCTCAGGCACCTTTTCTTGCACCTTGCTTAATGTTGCAATGAAGGATGAATTAAAGAAAATCGCGCAGGGTAATTAAGTGTGCTGCGAGATTTACCTGAACTTTTTTCTAATTAAATATTACTTTTCACTCATTTTAAGGATTTGGCAATAAAGGAATAATTTCTTTATTTTTAGCGAAGTAATATCACCGTTCCCTTATCTCTGAAGGCTTTCTCATTTACAAACTTGCCTTCGAGCACCCATACGTAGGTATCCATTTGGCATGGGTTGCCGTTATACATGCCATCCCATCCGGTTTCGGGGTCGTTCGATTCGAAGAGTAATTCACCCCAGCGATCGTAAATGCGCAATGAATAACCTCGGTTTAAAATTCCATAACCTACTGGGTTAAACACATCATTGATTTTATCATTATCGGGTGTGAAGGCATTGGGAATATGTATTTGTCCGCCAGCAATCACCGTGATATAATCGAGGTAACGAATAGAATCCATACATCCATTGGCTGTGATAGCCACTAACTTCGCGGTGTACACACCCTCATGCGTGAAGGTCACCGTTGGGTTTTTGGTGGTATCGGTCATCACCAATCCTGTGGTTTGATTGGTGAAGGTCCATATATATTTTACAGCGCGCACCGATAAATTGATGAAGGTGACATCGGCTTTAGGCAAGTAATTTACCAGCGGACCACCAACAAAATTGGCAATCGGGTTTTCAAACACTTCAATATAATTGGTCATCACCGTATCGTCAACACCACTGATACCATAGGCTTTGAGCCTTACCGTATATTTTCCTGGGTTTTGATACGTATGCGATGGATTGGTTTGTTGTGAAGTATTGCCATCGCCAAACTCCCAGAAATAATTAATGGCATTGGTGCTCTTATTGGTGAAGTTCACCATGAGCGGCACACATCCCGAATTCACATCGGCAATAAAACTGGAAACAGGAATATATGGAAGTATCTTAATAGTTTGAATGGCAGTATCACTACATGAACCATTGCTCACCACCAAAATAATTTTATAGGTGCCAGTATCGGTGTATCCATGCACATCATCTTTATTGGTAGATATGGCGCCATCGCCAAAGCTCCAACGATACGTTACTGCAACTTTAAAGGTACTCGTATTGGTAAATGTGACCTTCGATGCTGGCAACGATTGTGTAAGTGGGTTGGCAATGAAACTTGCTTTGGGCACTTCTATCGCATTCACTACATCAATATATTTTATGGTATCGGTACATCCATTAAAGCCAATGGCCACCTGCATTACCGTATACTTGCCTGGAACAGTATAAGTGTGCACAGGATTACGCAATGAGCTCGCCAAGCCATCACCAAAATACCATATCAAACTCATGGCATTCTTTGATGAATCGGTGAAGTTCACGGTGAGTGGAGCACAACCAGAGGTAGGTGAAATTTTCAAATTGGCATGCACCAAAACGGGCACTGGCACCAGCTTGGTAATGGTATCTTTACAACCAAATGGAGAGGTAACAATGAGCGTTACATAATAGAAGGTATCAATATACTCTGCTGGTTTGAAATCGTGAATCGGGTTCTTGGCGGTATCCGTTTTTCCATCGCTAAACTTCCATAAATACGTGGCACCATTGATAGAGAAATCGTTGAATTGAAAACGCGAATTGCCACAAGGGATAGGTTGTATGAAACTGAAATTGGCTTTGGGCTTTGGATAGACTGTAATATTGAAACGTGTCGTATCGGCACAACCAAAACTATTGTATGCAAGCATGAGCCCCTGAAATACGATAGGCACATTGATTGAATTGCTATAGGTATGTGCCGGGTTTTTTAAGGTATCGGTATATCCATCTCCATAGTACCACTCGTAACGAACCGCACCGGTAGTAGTATTTGTATACTGCACTGGCAAAGGCGTACAACCCGATGCATTATTACTGGTGAGGGCACCTACTGGATATGACTTTACACTAATGGTTTTCTTGATGGTATCGGTGCACCCCCATTGACTCGTTCCCACTAAGGTGATGGTATAGGTGGTATCTAAATAAAAATAATGAACTGGATTAATTTGGTTGGAGGTAGTGCCATCGCCAAAGTTCCATAAATAAGTAGTGGCCGCAATACTCATATTTAAAAATTGAACACGCAATGGCGCACAACCCGAGTCGGGTGAGAAAGAGAAATCGGCAAATGGTTTTGGTTTCACTTCAATGGTACGTACTACCGTATCGCCGATGCAGCCATTGGCAGAGATGGCAACCATCTTAGGGAAATAATACACTGGAGCATAGGTATTGTTGGTATAAATATGCGTAGCATTTTTTGCGGTATCGGTGGTGCCATCTCCAAAATCCCAATAGTAGGTCTTACCATGAATGGTATTGTTTACGAACTGAACTGGGAAATTATAACAGCCATTCGAAGGAATCACAGAAAACGAATCGATGGGCTTGGGATGCACTGTAAGTTTCTGCGATGATGAATCGAGACAACCATGTTCGCTATAGGCATAGAGCGTGATGGTATAGGTGGTATCTTGTAGTTTAGAACTTGGGAAAGTTTCTACTTCATCTCGATTGAGTGAAGTATGTCCGTTACCAAAATTCCATACGAATGACATAATCGAAATACTACCGGTATCATTAGGATACGAGGTATTTGTTAGAGTAACAGAGCCGCTACTGCAAATAGCAGTATCGCTCATCACAAAACGCGATTTAGGTTTTGGAAATACATGCACCGTTTTGGTGGTGGTATCGGCGCATCCAAAATTAGAATAGGCTATGAGTTGTACTAAGTAGGTAGTGTCTTTGGTTGCCGATGCAATAAAGGTAACCGAGGTATCGCGTGCTGTGGATACAACCCCATTACCAAAATTCCATTTGAAGGACATGGCCGTGATTGGCAACCCATTTCCATTCACGGAAGAATTGGTGAAGTTCACTTTAAACGGACCGCAGCTATCGTTTCTACTAACGCTGAAATTGGCTAAGGCCTTAGGATGAACGGTAATAGTTTTTACAATAGTATCAGAGCATCCGTTATTACTGTATGCAATTAATTTCACGGTGTAAACAACATCACTGAAAGTGCCTGCACTGAAGGTTACGATATTATCTCTTGAGGTGGATATAACACCATTTCCAAAATCCCATTTGAAGGTCATGGCACTAATAGGCAAACTATTTCCATTGCTCGAAGTATTCGTGAATACTACTCTGAATGGGCCACAACTGTCAGCACGACTCATGGTGAAATTGGCCACAGGTCGGGAGAATATCGTAACTGATTTGGTTATAGTATCTCGGCAACCTTGCGCCGACAATACAATTAATCGCACATTGAATACCGTATCTTTCGTAGTATTATTTACGAAAGTATGATTCGGGTTGATGGCTGTAGAAGTACCACCATCACCAAAGCTCCATTGCGATGAAGAGGCCCCTTGTGAGTTATTTAAGAACTGAATATTTGTTGGAGTACATCCACTTAAATTAGATGCACTGAAGTCGGCAATAGGCCGTGAACGCACCGTGATAAACTGAACTGCAGTATCTCCAAAACATCCATGAATACTCTTGGATACCATTTTCACTTTATAAATGGTATCAAGCAAGTATCTTCCAATAAAAGTATGAGTAGGATTGACAATCGTATCAGAACCACCATCTCCAAAGAACCAATAATATCTAATACCATTATAAGTTTGGTTATTGAAAGTTACGGTAAACGGACTACATCCAGAAAGCGTTGAAATAAAGGTATCGATTGGATTGGGATAAACGCGATACCTGCCTCTGATAGTATCGGGGCAACCATGCGAGCTATACGCGATCAATGTGATTGTATAAACGGTATCATTACGTTTGGCTGCAACAAAGGTTGTGCTTGGATTGCGTAAGGTACTGGTACTTCCATTACCAAAATTCCAGAAGAAACTCATACCATTGATAGCGCCTGTATCGTGTGGGAATGAGGTATTGGTAAATGATACTGTTGCCGGGCCACATCGGGCAGTATCAGGGATAGTATATTGTGCTTTGGGTTTGGAGTAAACTGTTACTTGCTTGATGATGGTATCGGGGCAACCGAAATTGCTGAACGACACCAATCGTATATTGTACACGGTATCGCGTATTGCCGATGCAACAAACGTAACAGCAGTATCTTTTGCAGTAGATGTAATTCCATTTCCAAAATTCCATCTAAAGGTCATAGAACTAATTGTAAGTCCATTTCCTGGGGTGGAGGTATTGGTAAATTGCACTCGAAGCGGACCGCAGCTATCAGAGCGGGTCATATTAAAATTCGCTTTCGCATTGGGATGCACCACCAAAGTTTTACTGATGGTATCAACGCAATTATGTTTTGTATACGCGAAGAGTTTGATGCGATAAGTAGTATCATTATTCGCCGCAGCAACAAACGTAATCAGCGGATCTTTTAAAGTAGAGGTTTGTCCGTTGCCAAAGGTCCATTGAAAGTGCATCGTATAAATTGATTCGGTATCACCTGGGGTGGAGAGGTTGGTAAATCGCACACGGAATGGTCCGCAGCTATCGGTATTGCTTAGGCTGAAATTGGCCACTGGCTTGGGGCGCACATGGATAGGCACAATCACCGTATCATCGCAACCACGAGTATTCACTGCAATTAATCGCACCTGATAAACAGAATCTTTGGTGGTATTATTAAAGAAAGTATGTACTGGATTGCGGTTGGTATCGAGTGCACTTGCATCATTAAAATTCCAGCGATATGAAACAGCACCCGTAGTTGTATTATTAAAATGAACGGTGAAGGGATTACAGCTATCGAGACTAAACGCTGTGAAGGCGGCCACAGGATCGATATAGGTGCGTACATTCATCGTGAATGTATCGTTGAGACAGAGGTTGGTATTTCCTGCAATCAAACGAATTTGCAAGAATCGGTTATCTACTTTCACCAAGGTATCAGGCAACACTGTTGCTGTAGAAACCAGCGTACCATTTACGTACCAGCGATAAATATTGGTGCTCACCGATTGGTTGGTGAAATGAAAATTAAATGGCGCACACGATACCGTATCGTTCACTGTAAATCGGGCTACCGGCTTGGGTTTGACGGTTACAGTTAGAGAGGTAGAATCCGCACAACCACTGGCTGTAATGGCGAATAATTTTACGGTATACGTTCCGCTATTCATGTAGGCATGTTGTTGCGATGCATTGCCTACTACGGCTGTGTTTGCGGTGGTATCGCCCCATTTCCAAATATAGTTGGTAGCACGTGTACTATTATTGGTAAACACAAACGGAACGAACATACATTTGCTATTTGTATCTACCTGAAACAAGGTATTGGGCAAAGTATCGATGATGAAATTGGCAGTATCATAATCCACACATCCTCGACTCGAGGTAACTTTTAAAATTGCAGTATAACTACCCGCAGCACCATACGAGTACGTTGTGTTTTTGGTGTTCACATCAAAGATGCCGTCTCCTGTATAATCCCACGACCATTGACTGATGGTATCGCCACCAAATACATACGATGAGTCGTTTAAAGAAGTAACCTGACCAAAACAGTTGGCAACAATTTTAATTTTTGCAACCGGGTTATATCGAACTCTGATAGTATCTGTATACGTTGCAGGGCATCCGTAATTATTGAATGCTGTGAGGCTTACGATATAGGTGCCAGGGCCAGCGAAAGTATGTACGGTATCTTTTGATGAAGAGAAGGTACCATCACCAAAATTCCACAGATAGCCTGTGATGGAGGAAAGCACTTGCGTGGCATTGCCAGTGAAAGCGATGGAACTGCCATTACAAATATTTGGGAACGGTGTGTAGGTATACGAAACTATAGGGCGTTCTTTTACAACCACTGTGCGTGTTACAGAGTAATTGCAACTTCCAGTCGTTCCCACAGTCAGTGTTATTTTTTTGAGGCCTGGAGTAGTGAATCGAAACGCAAATCGTTTATTGATAGAAACACCCAAGGATGTATTCGTTGTAGAGTCTTTATAGGCATAAGTACCCAAGGCATCATTCGGGAATGCCACACCAAATTTTGTTGAATCGGCATTGAAATGTGTGGTATCGCCTACACAAACGGTGTCGGTAAAGAATTCGGGGAGTACTCTATCCCTTACAATAAAGGTTATCAAATCGGAGTCGATACCACAGGTATCTGTAACTCTCAATCGAACAGTATAAGTACCTGCCACGTACGTTTTGGGTGGAGGATTGGCGCTAGTAGAGAAGGTGCCATCGCCAAAATTCCAATTATATTGTGCATAGGGAGATACCTTGAGCGATTGATTAAAATTGGAAACAGTATAGGGTTCGCAACCATTGCTGAATGGATTAATTTTCGCGTCGGGAGTTTCATAAACTTCAATAAGTACGGATGCAGAAATGGTATCACAAGGATTTGTAATTCTACATCGAACCAAATAAAGTCCGGCATTATAAAAGGTATGTGTTACGGTGCGGGCAGTGTCAAATTGCGATTGACCATTGGAGGTATCAGCAAAATCCCATTGGCGAGTTCGCAATAATAGGTTAGTGGTAACAGTATCTGTAAAGGTTACAGTGAGGGGCTTACATCCTACTCTTCCATTGAATGTAATTCCAGCGGTTGGGTTGAGGGTTACATATACATTCAAATAGTCAGTATCCGATTTACAAGCATTGCTATCAATTAGAAAGACTTTATATTTTCCAGGTTGAGCGTAGGTATGTGTTTGGGCCGACTTCTGAGTGATCCATCCTACGGTGCTGCCATCTCCAAAATCCCAGTAGTACAAGCGATTGCCTGGCACACAATTCAGGTTAGAACTATTTTGGAAGGTGAATGAGCTACCTACTTTTGGTAAACATTTCACCGTATCGGCAACACCAATGAGGGCTTGATCTTTATCGTATAAAAATACTGAGGACCAGGAAGCGGTGGAGGTTCCACAATTGTTTTTTGCCGTGATTGTTACCGTTTTTATACAAGTGCCTTGAAACGTACCACTTTTATATGTATGATAGATGGTATCGTTAAAAGTGGAGGCTCCCAATGAATCAATAGTGCCATCGCCCCAATCCCAAATAAAACGGGTACTTCCTGAAGTATTATAGGAATTGTTTACGAATCGAACAGCATAAGGAATACAGCCACTATTGGTTCCTACAGGCGGACCAATAATTCCAGCCGAAGGAATACGTTCGTTGTTGATAGTGCCGATGATGGTATCGGTACATCCACCAGAGGTAGAAATGATTTTTATAGTATAGGTTCCTAAGGCAGAATAGGAATGGTCGACGAATACATTGGGTGGAAATTTTGTTCCCGTGGTATCAGTTCCATCTCCCCAAATAACTTTAAAGCTATAGATAGTATCCTCCATGCTCAATTGCATATTATACACCAGGTTGGAGGCCAGTTGGGTAATACAATTCGACCATACAGGGCTATATGATGGAGTAAAGCTTCCATCGATAACCCTTGGTTTATTGGTAGTAACGGTAATTGATTGGGTGGTAGAGTCGCGACAGGTATCGTTGGGGGATTTGGCAACCAAACTTATATTGTATATGCCTGTATCGGTAAAGGTTCGAAATTTTGTGATGAGCCCTACAGAGGAATCAACCAATACGCCATTCACGTACCAGTAATAATGTGCAATTGAATTATCCGTTCCGGTAGAGGAATTTGTAAGCGTTACCCCTCTTGGTATTCCACATGAATGCGATTGAGTTAAAGAGAATACTGCGGAAACATTAGGACATGCATTCAGCGATTGATTGGATAAAAAAAGACCGGACAATAACAGGAAAAAATTTCTATAAATTCTCTGCATTCTAACTATTTTAGGAAACAAAATACCAACTCTAGCACAAAAGTATAATAAAAAAATCGGAAAGATGCACTAAATTTTATATTTAACAGCTATTTTTTTATAGTACAAAAAATGCCATCCCGAATGGGGAGCAATATTTTTTCAACTCTGGGGTCGTTGAAGAGGGTCTCGTTATATTTTTGAATTGCAAGAGTATCTTTATCACTATCAGGCACTTGAGTAGATAAAACCTTGCCACTCCAGAGTACATTATCGGTTAATATGAGGCCGCCGGGACGCACATTGTCAATTACCATGCCATAATATTTTAGATAATTGCTCTTATCAGCGTCAATAAACACCAAATCCCACAAATGATTTAGGGTGGGAATTATTTCTAATGCTTGGCCAGTATGTTTGGTTATTTGAGATGCATAAGCCGATTTTCCAAAATATCGGGTGGCAATTTCGTTGAGTTCCTCGTTATTATCTATGGTATGTATACTTCCACCGTGTTGCAATCCTTCGGCCATGCACAATGCCGAATAACCCGTATAAGTTCCAATTTCAAGAATGTATTTGGGGCGTATCAACTTACTCACCATACTCAGGAAACGTCCTTGCATGTGTCCGCTTAACATTCTGGGCTGAAGCACATTCAGGTTGGTTTCGCGATTCAATGCATGCAATAAATCCGATTCAGGTTCGGTATGGGAAGCTGCGTACTGCTCAATTTCGGGAGGGAGGAAATGCATTGCTATTTTGAATAAATCATTTTATAGTGCGGAATATCTGCTTCATAAAATATCTCCCCTAGTTTTTCGAATCCAAACTTCTCATAAAGTGGCATCGCGTGCACTTGGGCGTGGAGGTAAATATATTTTTGTTTTTGGAGAAGCAGTTCGTCGAGTATGCTTTCGAGCAAGGCCGAGGCCACTCCTCGTTTGCGAAAGGATTCCAACACGGCGAACCGTTCGAGCTTCACCCCATTCTCTGTGATACGCCATCGGGCGGTACCAGCGGGCGATCCATCGATGGTGGCGAGGTAATGAATACTCACCTCATCGTGCTCGTATTCCTCTTCCTCGGGGCATTGTTGTTCGACTACAAATACTTGCTTGCGTATGGCAAACGCGAATTCCAAGTCTACCATATTGTTTATTTTGTCAACCTGTATCATGACGCACTGTTTGATGCATACAAAACTAACCCGACAAAATTCCTTTAAATGGGCTTATTTTCTACATCTTTCGTGGTTAATTCAAAGAGTGTACATTATAATTGGTGAAATTAGGACCATCATGGTGCTATTCCATTAATGAATTAACTCTTAATTTTCAAACAAAAGCCTTAATTTAGAACCTTTCTAATGCGCGTCTTATATCGAATATTTATGAAATTAAAACGCTAAATCCTTTATCTTTTTTTTATTTTTGCACACACAAAATTAAACCCCTATTAACCCCAATGACCACCTCCCAAATCATTGAAAAAATTAACAGCACTGCTGGACAAGTACATTCTAATTTAACTCCTGCCCAACTAGTTGAAGCTATTATAGCACGCGGTGAAGGTTCACTTACAAGCACTGGCGCAATTTCTGGTGACACCGGCGAATTTACTGGCCGCTCCCCAAAAGATAAATTCACGGTGAAAGATGCTACCACAGAAAACACGGTAAACTGGGGAGATATCAATATTCCCATGAGCACCGAAAATTTCGATAAGCTATTCGATAAGATGCTCACGTATATGAATGGCAAAGAAATTTATGCTCGTGATGCAAAAGCATGTGCCGATCCAAATTACAATATCAATATTAAAGTTTATACCGAACGCCCGTTTCATAATTTGTTTTCAAACAACCTCTTCATTCGTCCTACTGCTGAAGAGTGTGCAAATATGAAACACGATTGGGTAATTTATAATGTACCCTCATTCATGGCCGAAGGTGCTGCAGATGGAGTTCGTCAGCATAATTTTGCTGCCAT
>CANLPK010000007.1 GCA_947492885.1 Bacteroidota bacterium | reverse complement strand
ATGCGCGATAAGTCAATCGTATGTAATATCGGTCATTTTGATAATGAAATTGATATGGCATGGTTGAACAAAAACTATGGCAGCACCATGAATACCATCAAGCCACAAGTTGATATGTACACCATTGATGGTAAGGACATCATCATCTTAGCTGAAGGTCGTTTGGTGAATTTAGGTTGTGCTATGGGGCATCCATCATTTGTGATGAGTAACTCATTCACCAACCAAACCTTGGCTCAATTGGAGTTATGGCAAAATTCGGCCAACTACAAAAACGAAGTATATGTATTGCCAAAAATATTAGATGAGAAAGTGGCATTCTTACACTTAGCGCATGTAGGTGCTAAATTAGAAATGATGGATACCGAACAAGCCGATTATATCGGAGTGAAGAAAACCGGTCCATTCAAAAATGATATGTACAGATACTAGTCTTTTGGGAAGACAAAGGAATTAGGACTTATGACTTAAGATAGAAGACATAAGACATAAGACGGGAGAACCCGGAATCATGCTGAAATAGTATGGTTCTGGGTTTTTTGTTTGGATGATGGTGGGGTGGAAACTTTTCCCATATTCATTTTCGAATTATCGCAAGAGTTTCGTGTTATCAAACATTGGAAAAGTGAGGGAGCTCGAAACTTACATCAACCCCTTCCCCAAAACACATTAGATAAAAATTTTATCTTACCAAAAATAAGGTTCCCTTTCGTTCTACTCTTCTGGCATCATTGGTAAATGGACTAAGCAAATACCCAGCGGCAGATAATCTAAATACATAAGTACCAATATCAGCTTTCTCTCCTCTGAAAGTTCCATCCCATCCTTTACTCTCAGGCGTGTCGACATAAACCAACTGCCCCCAACGGTCGTATATTTCAAGAACATATGCATTTAATCCGCTACATACAGGCTTATAATAATCATTTATCCCATCTCCATTTGGACTGAATGCATTGGGCAAAAAAACCGTGGGATAAATTGGAATGCAAACTACATTACTAATGCTTTGTTGTTTATTACTATTTCGCTCCATTGCCTTTACCCGATAGCAAATTTGAGCTGTTGAAATATTTGTATTCGAAGAATCGGGCAAAACCAATGACTTGTATTTAAGAACATTACCTGAGAGGGTGCTAATATTTTCCCATTTTTGGCTAATTCGATTGAAATATTCAATTTCATAATTTAGCACGCCTTCAATCCAAGTTTCATATGGAGTATATTCTAGCAGTGCATATTCATTAAAATTCTGGTTTTGTGCTTTCAACCAAATTGTTTTTGATACAAATGATGCAGTACTTAAATTACCACATGTATCCTTGGCTTGGATTAAATATTCTACACTTTGTTTATTTGGAAAGGAGGCATTATCAATAAAGAAAGTATCTCTAATATTCTTATTATTAATGATATAAGTGGTTGCATTAGGGATAGATTTCCAAATGGTTTGTGTTGAAAAACTATCTAATACTGTAGTATAGAAAACTTTAATGGTGTCGTTTTTTGAAATAGAATTCAGTACAACTAATGAATCAATGAAATTTGAAATACAACCACTTGTACTAGTTAAACGTTGCTTAATTATATAAATTCCTGGAACTGATATTTGTATTGTAGTATCTAATACTTTTGATGAATTTAATGTCACAAAGCCATTACCAAAATCATATTCTTTAAGTAAAATATTGTTATTCAAAGTATCAATTAAAGTTACTGTTAACGGAATACAACCCTTATGAGTACTCAATTCATATCCGGGCGTTGTTGCCCATTTTACAACTATTTTATTAGGATAAACAAATGTGTCAGTACAGATCCCATTACTAAAAATTAAACGAGGTGTAAAGTTTCCAGTTTTAATATAGACATGCTCAATTGTATTAATCGGATTCTTTAAGTTTTTTAAGGTATCCATAGTTCCATCGCCATATACCCAGTAATATGAATAACCTAAATTGCTAACTTTATCTGCTATACTATGATCATTAAATATAACTTTCTGGGACCGGCAAATAGTATCGGTGTTAGTGCTAAACCCGGCAAGTAGTTTGTCAAATCGTAAAGTGTCTTCCATCCACTTAGTAACTCCGGTGGTTGATACGCTAGTAACTTTATAATATGTTTTATTAAATGTCTTGGGGATATAAATAGAAATTGAATCTTTGAAATCAAAGGTATCATTCAAGGCTTCAATATATAACTTGTGATCACGGAAACGAATATTACTTTCATTATAAAAATTAACTATTCTACATTCCTTTGTAATTCTGTAATCCAACAATAAATATGGTTCAGTAATAAAGTTAATTTGTGGAAATAGAGGGCTGAAATTTGAACTTTGCATCAATAAGGAATCATAAGTTCTTTCAAAAATTTCTGTTAGAACAGTATCCGATAATGTTAGAATTTTGACAGTTCTTTGAGGATCATGAGAAAAAATATAATGTTTATTATCATAGGATAATCCATAGAATTCATCCCTAAAATTAACCGGATAAGGAATAGAATGATTTAATAATGTGATTGTATCATTGAATCTTACCTTATAAATGTACCTGTAACTACTAGGGCTTATGTATTTATATTCAAATGGGACCAGATAATAAAATGAATCATTATAATTGAAATATATTGCATACGGATAGTCCATTTTTAGATTAGTTGGCGGGAAAATTAAATTCTTAAATCGAATTTTTAAATTGCCGAACTTTAAATTATTGATAGTGCCTTCCAATAAAAATGTATTTTGAGTTGTATTGTTTTTTAAAAACAGAATATATTTACCACCCTCATTAGAAATTGTTTGATAATACCAAGATAGTTTAAAGGTTTCATTAATCCCAAAAGGGATTGAATCCATTACCTGAAACGTGTTATTTGTATAAAGAAATAAATAAAGGGCCTCACTGTTATTTGAGATAAATACGATACTATCTGGACTTATCGCAAAATGAGAAAATTCCACAAAGGGCTTATAGCTTATATTAGATGGATATTTATTTTGAAATAAAATGGTGGGATTTTTTTCATTCAAACACACATACTTATTATTAATCCATTTGAAATTATATTGATTTAAAGAAATTATTATTTCGGTGTGCCCATTTACCTCTGCCGTCGTTGATAAAATCAATTTAAAATCAGTGTCATTTTTTTCAGGAATAATATAGCTCCTGCTATTCTGATGTGAGGATGATATGGGTAAAGAATCCGTAATACAAATGACATTATTATTTGAATCATAAATAGTGTCAATATTATTCGAATAAAATAACAATTCTCCTTTTTTGGTTGAATAGGCGTAGTTGGGAAATACATTATTTTTATTAAAATTATTAACCACTAAATTATTGAAATTGGTATCTATGTTAAGACTACCTTTAGAAAAATCAAAACGAAAGCCATAGGGAAATACCCAGTTTGCATTGTGTTGCGAAGAGGCACTAGTTACTGATAAATAGCATAAGATGCAGAGTATTTTATTAAGAACGTTCATTCTTTATCTATATAATTTACATACACTTTATACTTTTGCATAGTCCCGTTATTTAAGTGAATTAATATTATTAGTAAACCATTTTTTTCAGATTTAAAGTTAATAATATTCTTGTCTATATCTGTTATAGTTTCCTTTTTACTTCCCAAAATATCATAAATGTCGATACTTGAAATTCCTGAATAATCCATATTTTCATAACTTAATTCCATTAAATTTTTCGTAATTCTTGAAATCTTTACTTTTTGATCTAGCTTTTCTGAGGAAAACCCTGGTCTGCTTTCTTCTCCTATTAAAATTGGGCAACCACTGCAATCCGTATTGTTAATATTTGCTACCTGTAGTGTAATATTAGTTCCACCACCATTAGGAATAGGTATATTTGGTGAAGTTGTTCCAGTTAATTTAAAATAGTCAAAATTATATAGGGATGCAATATTACTAATACTATAGGTACCTGTACTAAATGTATTGGTATGCTCATAGGAAGTGTTACCAATTTGAGAAATAGAGGAAATATTATAAAGATCGTGATGTAAATTTGCAAAGGAATTACATACAAAAATGAGATTAGCCGCATCCTCAAGATAAAGGCCAATGATTTTGCTACTTGCCGCCGGCACTACAGCATAATCAACAGAGGAGCAACTGTTTTTAATAAATTGAAGTGTACCATAAGTTCTAACAAAACAAAAAACACTATTATTCAGAGCATTATAATCTATATCTGAATTAAAAGAGTTGAAATTTATATATTGAAATGTTGATGATTTGTTATAATTAAGAATAATATTAATAAACCCATTCTGCCAAATAGGTGGTGGTGTGCCACCTTGATTTGTATTAAAGGTACAATTGGTAATAGTTAAATCTTCGCCATTAGTACAATTAATTCCATAAAAATTTTTAAAAAAAGTTGCATCTTGAATAATGACGGGTAAATCCTGAATACTTCCTCCACTTGTGCTTGTAACTATTGCTGAACTAAAATTAGTAAAATAACTACCGTTAGTATGACTTTCAAAGCAACCAAATTCATCCGTTGAATAATCAGAACCCGTAACTTGGAATCGGCAATCTGAGGCGAGTATTCCTGTGCCCATATCTGTAGTTAATGTAGCATTATTCCAATCCGCATTATTCTGAAATGTACACGCATAAAAATTAACACCTTCTATATCGGTCATAATAACTCGTGTAGATCCATCCAAATCTAGTGTAGAGAATGATGTTTCAATAAATTCACATTCGTTCTCATGTATATTTCCAGGTTGTGAATAAGGATCAATATTAATATCTTGAGTATTATATATAAATCCACTATTTGATACCTTTAAGATTCCGCCAGACTGCACATCCACTGCTAGGTTAGCATATTCGATAGTACTGCCATCTATAACAAGATAACCTTGATTAGTTGTTGGTGACTGGTCTGTTGAATTGCCTGTACCAGCAACTACAAATCCCTGCCAATTGCTACAACTACTTCCATTTCGTGTCACCGTACAATTATTGGATATTGTTAAACTTCCCCCAACATTTATTGTTATTTTAACTCCAGAATCAATTTTGACGGTACAATTAGTCCAAGTCACATGTTCGTTATTGAAAACATGAAAATTCTCTCTTAAGTTTAGACAATATGGCCCTCCTCCGCTCCAAGTTGTAGTTGTCATTTCAGATACAAGGCTTCTGATTCCCGCGGTAGCTACACCACAAGAACATTGTGCATAAATAGAATTAGAAATAAAGGCAGTTAAAAAGAACAATAAAAAATGTAAAATAGTGAATAAGCGTTCATTTAATTTGTCAAAGGTTACATTTAATCGAAAAATTTGCGAATTAGAAATTGTAGAAATTTTCATGATATATTAAAATTAGTTTTTTTGCAATCAAAAATTAAAATTCTCTTCTCCCACTTTTTTCTTCTAACTTATTACAAACTTGTATAATTTATTTCGTAAAACCAAATAATTCGTTCTCAAAGTTTCGCATCTTTTATTGAACGTGAACTAGCACCCTATATCGATATTGCCATATCAATACCGAATACAACTAAAATTAAAACTTTTCCAAAGTTCAGTTTCGAATTATCGCAGATAGTTCATGTTATCAAACTTTGGAAAAGTTCGAGTCTTCGATGCCCTTCCCAAAAATAGCATTACCCCATTCATTTTATTTTTATCTTCGCTGCTATGCAACTCTGCATTGATGCTGGCAATACCCTGATTAAATATGCGCTGTTTAAACAACGCAAATTAGTACATAAGTCTGTGTCTAATGATTTTGATTTGCCACTCATTCAATCGCTGATAGCAAAATATAAACCTACAACGGCCATTGTTTCCAGTGTGCGCCCCATCAATAAAACATGGCTAAAAGCCTTGAAACAAGCACTCCCAGTGCTCTTGCTTACCCATAAAACACCCTTGCCCATTCAACTCGATTACAAAACGCCCGAAACTCTCGGCAGAGATCGTATTGCCGTGGCCGTGGCTGGGTTTAGCAAATACCCCAAGCAAAACACATTAATCATCAATGCAGGAACCTGCATTACCTTCGATATCATCAACGAAAAAGGTGTTTACAAAGGTGGGGCCATTGCTCCAGGTATTGAAATGCGATACCAGGCCATGAATCATTTCACCGCCAAACTACCTTATGTAACCAAACGAGCTCCCGTTCGTATTACCGGCAAAAGCACCAGCGAAAGCCTGAATGCAGGGGTTTTGAACCATGTATGTTTTGAAATAGCGGGTGCCATTCAATTTTATTCGACCCATTACAAAAAATTACATGTTTTGCTTACCGGTGGCGACAGTTCTTTTTTGGCGAAGCGCTTGAAAAATAGCATCTTTGCGGCCCCCGATTTAGTTTTAACCGGACTAAATGAAATTTTGCTTCATAATGCGTAATTACTTTTCCTCGTTACTTTTAATACTCACTTTTGGTTTAACTGCTCAAACCAATACATTTTCGCCCTATTCATTCTATGGCATTGGCTCTCACGAACCTCAAAATGGGGTGTTCAGCCAAACCATGGGCGGCATTGGTCAAGGGCTGGCCAACGCTAACTATGTGAATACCGCCAATCCAGCATCGTATGCCTTTAACCAAAAAGTGAATTTCGAATTCAACCTCTACGGTAAAATCAATACCCTTCACGATTCGCTCGGATACTACGATTTCAAAACCTTCAACTTTGGTCGCATGGCCCTGGCTTTCCCTCTTGGCAAAAAACAAAATGCGGGTGGATGCTTTGGCCTAATGCCTTATACCACCGCAGGATATGATATCAATCGTAAGTTTACCAGCCCCGCCCCGCACACCGATTATAATATTGGCAATGGTGGCGTGAACAAATTATTCTTAGGCGGTGCCTATAGTTTCAATAAAAACTTATCGCTGGGAGCCAATGTAAATTATATGTTTGGCGATTTAAACAGCATTCAAGTGGTTTCATTTGATACTGCTTCTATCAATAATTATTTCCTCGAAAACAAAAGCATTCTGCGCGGATTGAATTTCGATTTGGGTGTGCAATACAAGCACTATCACCAAATGATTAAGGATTCGGCAAAATATCGCCTCGATGATTCGGTGTACGTGAATATCAAAAAGGGTAAGTCGGGAAAGGATTCATTAGTGCATATCAAGCGCTATGGACGCCGCTCCGAGCACGATACTGTAAATATCATTTTTAGCTGGGGCGTAACTTATTCTACCGCTTCCAATTACAATGCTTCGCGAGATGTGTTTGGTGCTACTTTTAAAGATTATTATTTACCATTCAAACAAGGCAATATCATTGTAAAAGATACCGTGCGTTATACCATTGGCGAATCGGGCAAAGTATTTGTTCCGGGAAGCCTCGGAATTGGATTTGCCATCTCTAACGAACACAAATCGGATAAACGTAATAATTTCTTAATAGGGGCCGATTTCAATTATAGCAACTGGACCGCTTACCGAAATTTTGGCAATTCCGATTCCTTACATCAAAGTTATTCTATCAAGTTAGGCGGGTATTATAAACCACTGAAAAGCTATCGCACCGATTATTTCAATGAGGTAGAATACCGTGCAGGCGTGCATTATACACAAACACCTATTGTGGTGCGTGGTACTCAGGTAAACGAATATGGCGTATCCATTGGATTTGGATTCCCATTAAAAGTGAAACAAAGAACCTCGGGTGTATTGAATCTGGGCTTTGAAGCAGGAAAAATGGGCACCCTCGAAAACAACTTAACAACCGATACCTATTATCGACTTTCACTTGGAATGAACTTAATTTCAAATGAATGGTTCCGTCATTTCAAATATGAATAAGCTCTGGGTTTGTTTATTTTGCTTTGCTTTTTTAGTCTCTTGTAACGACGATGAAGAAGCGAAGAAAATAGTTCAGAAGCCCTCCTTTGCCACCGAAACTGGGGAAGGAATCACGCTTACCTATACCGATTCGGGACAGGTGAAAGCGAAACTCAAATCGCCTTTAATGCAACATTTCAGTATGTCGGCCAAGCCCTATACCCTTATGCCTAAAGGGGTAGAAGGCACATTTTATGATGCCAATAAAAATGCCGCCAGCTTCGCTTATGCCGATATTGGAATTTATTATGAGAAGGAAAAATATTTGGTGATGAAACAAAATGTTCGCCTCATCAATGTGAAAGGCGATACCCTGAGTACCGAATATTTAGTTTGGGATGAGGTGAAGGAAAAAATCTATACCGATAAATTTGTGAAAATTACCACCCCCGATCAATTGATTTATGGAGATGGACTGGTAAGTAATCAGAATTTTACCGAATATCGAATCACGAATGTGAAAGGGAATATCAACCTTAAAAAGAATCCTTGATGCAAAAATTTAAGAAATGGAGCTGGGTAATAATCACCCTCTTGAGTGCCGCAAATATCATCTATATCAGCCTGATGGAAGGTTTTATAGAGGGTAAAGTTTGGCCGTTTCTTGTTACATTGGCTTTGGGATTGTACTTTTGTTACAAGAATTTTAAAAAATAGAAGCAGAAACCAACAAAATCATATCTTTACTCCGTGCCTGAGCCCGTCGTCATTCTAATCACCTTATTAAGTACCGCATTTTTTTCGGGTATTGAAATCGCGTTCGTTTCAGCCAATAAGTTGCGTATTGAATTACGCAATAAACAAGGTCATTTTACCGCTAAAATTTTATCAGGGTTTGTAAAAGAACCTGCGCGTTTTATTAGTACCACGCTTTTAGGAAATGCCATCTCACTGGTTGTGTATGGTATCTTCATGGAGATCATACTCAAACCCCATATCCATTCTGTTATTCCCGAAGGGGAGCATGAGTTTGCCGAGATTTTAATTTCATCACTCATCTCAACCATCATCGTTTTGGTTACTGCTGAGTTCATTCCGAAAGTACTATTTCGTATCAATCCCGATTTGATGCTGGAGATTTTTGCAGTGCCTTTCCTGGTTATCTACTATTTATTTTCACCGGTTGTGAATTTCGTGGTATGGCTTTCTAAATGGATGATACGGGTGTTTTTCAATTCTACGGTGAGTGAAAATGTGCCTATCTTTAGTAAAATCGATTTGGATCATTATGTAAGCCAAAGTGCCAATATGGATTTGGAAGAAGATGCCGATGTAGATACAGAAATTTTTAAAAATGCCCTCGATTTTGGAAGCGTAAAACTTCGCAATTGCCTGGTACCTCGTACCGAATTGGTGGCCATCGAAATCAATGCATCCATCGAAGAATTGCATACGCTCTTTATGGAATCGCGCCATTCCAAAATTTTGATTTATCGCGACAATATCGATAATATCATTGGCTATGTGCATCAGGTGGAGATGTTTAATGGTCCGAAGAGCATTCAATCTATTTTGCTTCCCATACATATCACCCATGAAACCGTGAGTGCACAGCAGCTCCTCACCGAGTTAAACAAGCAGCGCAAGAGCGTGGCATTGGTAGTGGATGAGTTTGGTGGTACGGCAGGGATTGTTACTGTGGAAGATATCATTGAAAACATTTTCGGAGATATCGATGATGAACACGATACCGAAGATTTACGCGAACAACAAATAAATGAGCACGAATTTATTTTTTCTGCTCGCCTTGAAATAAAATACTTGAATGATAATTATGAATTCGATTTGCCAGAAGGCGAATACGATACTTTAGGTGGCTTTATTATTTCTCATCACGAAGATATTCCTGCGGTGAATGAGGTAATCAAAATTGAACCTTTTGAGTTTCATATTTTGAGTATGCAAAAAACACGAATTGATATTGTGAAGATGAATCGTGTTTAGGATTTCTTGCCGCTAAATTTACTCCCCTTAAAATTTCTTCTATTGCCTTGATGGGTGGGCTTTTTAACACGTACCGAGGGATTGTAATCAGGTCCTTTTGGCATTCCCTCAGGCAAAGGAAGTTTGGCTATTTCGTTGCCAATAAATGCTTCAATTTTTGAGAATTTATATTGATCCAGTTCATTGATAAATGTGATGGCTTCTCCCGTAGTTTCGGCACGTGCAGTGCGGCCAATGCGGTGAATATAGTCTTCAGCATCGCCCGGAACATCGTAATTTAATACGAGACCTATATCTTCAATATCAATACCTCTGGAGAGGATATCGGTGGCAACGAGCACGGCTAATTTTTTACTTCTAAAATTGCGAAGCACTTCTTCTCGCTCTTGTTGCAATAGGTCGGAATGAATGGCACTGGCCTCTATTCCCACCTTGCGTAAATCGCGTTCCAGTTCTTTTACTTTTTGTTTGGTACCCGAGAAAATTATTACCGATGATAATTTTTTCTCTTTAAGGATACGTGCAACCAATGAATTTTTCTGTGCATCATAAACCAAGTAGGCATTTTGTGTCACGCCTTCGGCAGGCTTTGAAACAGCCAAGCTTATCTGCTCAGGGTTCACCAGCAAGCGGGCAGCCAGCTGACGAATTTTAGGAGGCATGGTGGCAGAGAACAATAGCGTTTGGCGCTCCTTAGGAAGAAAGGTGATAATCTTATTGATATCATCTACAAAGCCCATATCGAGCATTCTATCCGCTTCATCTAAAATAAGATGCTTTAAGTTTTGCAGCTTCACATATCCCATATTCAAATGAGAGATGAGTCGGCCTGGAGTAGCAATAATAATATTGACCCCGTGTTGCAGCGATTTTTTTTCTTGTTCGAAATTAGCACCATCGCCACCTCCATAAATTACTTGTGAGTTGATTGAAGTATGGTAGGAGAACCCTTGTATGGCCTGATAAATTTGCAAGGCCAGTTCACGGGTTGGCACAATAATTAATGTGTCGGTATGGTCGCTGGGCTCGGCAGCAAGCTTGTTGAGTATGGGCAATAAGAAGGCTGCCGTTTTACCGGTGCCTGTTTGAGCGCAACCTACGAGGTCGCGGCCCGACATGATGATAGGGATGGCTTGCTCCTGAATAGGAGTGGGGCTGCTAAACCCCATGTCGTCAAGCCCGGCCTGTATATCGCTTTCGAAATTAAAATCTTGGAAATTCAATGTGTTATGGTATGCGAAGATAAGCAAGTTAAACGTGAATAGGGAAGGCTATCTTTAGGGCAGTGGTGGTGTTAATTTATTCTTTGAATTTGCTTATAAGCATGTATTTTTGAATCGGCTATTCAATATCTCACCCATGCTAAAAAAAATACCTTTTAAATTATCTGTAAATCTGATGCTGGGTTTGCTTTCCGCAACTATTTTATTTCATTTGGCAGTAATCACTCGATATATACCATATACAATAGTATGGGGCGGCCGCTTAGAGAATGATGAAGCAATGCAATTATTAGAATCCTTTTCACTCTTCATCAATATTTTCTTATCCATTTTAATCATGATTAAAGGAGGGTATTTAAACATTGGAGTTCCAATGAAGCTAATCAATATCGTACTTTGGATTTTTGTAGTGCTTTTCTCTTTAAATACTGTTGGGAATATTTTTGCAGCAACCATTTTAGAAAAGCTCATTTTCACTCCGCTTACACTCATTACAGCAATATTATGTGCGCGTTTAGCCATTGAACCAGAAGCTCCACAACTAAACGACTAGGTCCTTTTTAACACTTCATCAATTAAAATATATGACTGGGTAAAGTGGAATTAAATTTTTTTCTAATCTTTGAATCCTATCTTAAAATCTAATATTAAATTTTATGAAATCAATCAAATTTTTATCAGTCTTTGCAGTACTTGCAATCCTCTTATTTGCCTCTTGTTCTAAACAGGCGAAACTTGAAAGACGCCTCGAAGGCAAATGGAATATTGATTCTCTAAACTTTGGGGTGCGAGCAAATGGAGTGTTAGATACTTCTACTAAAATAAGCAAATCGAATGCTGGCGAAATATCATTAATGCGCGGTGAAACCAATACAGGTTCAATTATATTCACTAACTCAGGTTCAATTGAAACTCATGCGATTAATAAATGGACCAATACCGAGAATCAATTGACCATTGTTGATGTCGCTGTTAACTATACCGATACCATGGTATTTGATATTATTTCGAATCAGGTTAACCGACAAGTTTGGAAATCATCTCACACAACGACTACTGGAGGTGTTACTTTTGTTGAGGAACTTAGCTATAAAGTTTCAAGAATAAAGCAATAGTATAGAATACATTTGTATGCACCTTTAAGACACTGTGATGCGGTATATATATATATATTATGCCCAAGGTTGTAGTTAAAGTAATTGAGCTATTTGCTATAATTCATAATAAGGGCAAGTAACCAATTTGTAGAATATTCAGTTAAGCCAGCTAATTAAATATTCAAGTTCTTATAAATATCACTATCATATTTTTAATTTAATATAAAAACAAAACACCCGGAGTTGAAACTCCAGGTGTTCTTAATTAATCAATAAATAAAATGAAAAAGTTTAAATTCTATTTTTTAATTGGGTTCCGATTTACTCAACTTACCAATTTTTACAATTTGAATAATAAGATAAATTACTGTTCCCCATACAATGATTACAATGGTATAAGCCATAAATAATAACCAGAATGGTGTTTTAAAGCGAGTAGTCCATAAAGTACGTTGATCAAAAAAGGTAGTATTATATACTACTGGAACACCCCAAGGAACCACTGTTTCAACTAATAAGTTACCGTAAGTATCATTGTCTTCCACCTTGGCCATTAATACAAAGTTTCCTTTATCATCGCCAGGTAGGCTATCGCGTTTAAATTCAACGGTAACACTTCCAGTAGAATCGGTAGTATATGACTCTTCTGTTCCAGCAGAAAGGATTCCCCCAGAGCGAGAAACACCCAATCTCATTTCAACATCTGCTGCAGGCATCCAATCAGCTCCTTCTAAGTAGGAAACTTTCACGGTGATGGAACGTACCCCATCTTCGGTGATGGTATCCATTTCAATTTTTGCACGAGTTATTTCTAGCTCAGCGCTTCTTTCATCTTCGAGAGAGGAGGCCTCTAATACGCCGATAAAATTATGTTTAGCACTTGCATTCCATTTTTCAGCTCTTTCAACAGGAACATAAACTTTTGCTTCACCTTGATCATCGGTAGTAGTTTTTAGAAGCAAATTCTCTGGTCCGGCACTATCCAAAAATACTTTGATCACTTGATTTGGGAGGCGTTGGGTTTTCTTTCCCACTTTTATATTAGTTCGAACAATCAGGTAATGCTCACTATTATTTTTAATAAAATAACGAAGTGCTACTGATGGCTCTCCAGCTTCAGCCTTTGCTGTGTCTTGAGCACGAAGGCTCAACCCGCTTATAAATAAGCATATTACGAGTAGGATACTATTCCTGATGTGCTGGTTTTTCATTTTCAATAATGGTTTCATGAATTGGAATAATTGGATAAATGCGTGCAAAAAAGGTAATTACCAAAAGTGCTCCAGCTAAGGAACCCATGGCGATGGCCCACTCTTCCCAACTTGGGTAGTAGTGATGATAACTTGCTGGTACATCATTCATAGGAAGGAATGGATGCAATAAGGTAGGAGTTACAATGAGGTAACGTTTGAACCATGCGCCCACAACAACCATAATGCCTGCGATAAACATTGGTAATGGTTTTCTGCCTTTCTTAAAGATGAGGATGAAGATTGGGATAATCATACCAATCATAATTGCAAACCAAAAGAGAGGAGCATATTCACCAGTAAATAATTCATCTAGATGTGCTTCTTCTGGTTTTTTCATTTTGAAGGCAGGAACTAAGTATTCGTTAACATTAAAATACAGATACAATAACGCTAAGAGCACAACCACCTTACCCATTTTTTCGAAATGCATTTCGGTGATGTATTTTTCGAGGTGATAGTATCTGCGAAAAACATACATCGCTACTACAACAGCGCCCGAACCCACTAAGAATGCACCTGAGATGAAATAAGCACCAAAGTTGGTACTATCCCATCCTGGTCTGTAGGTTGTTGCGAATAACCAAGAAGTCACCGTGTGAATACAAAACGCCACTGGGATAATGATAATACAAAGTATATTAATAGAGCGTTCACTAATTTTAAATTGTTCGGCAGTACCTTTCCAGAAAGAACCCTGAAAGCGATACAATTTATGTAAAGCATTCCCGGTTTTCTCTTTAAAATTTATCATAATTTTAAGGTCGGGCAGCAACGGGAAGTATAATAACAATAAGCTTATTAAGAAGTAGGTACTAATTACTACAACGTCCCAAATAATCGGTGATTGAAGTCGGCCATGTAAAAGCAAATTATAAAAACGCTCTGGACGACCCATATCTACGATAATGATGAGAGAAGCAAAAACGATAGCAGAAACAGCAATAATTTCTGCGATTCGAGTTAAAGGAGTTGCCCAATGTACATTGGCCAAACGAAGAATGGCTGTAATGAGTGAGCCCACCAAACTGATGGCTACGAAGAATACGAAATTGGAAATGTAAATACCCCAAGAAACATAGTCTCTCATATTGGTAACTACCAATCCGTATCTTAATTGTCGGTAATAGGCATATGCACCAATGGCGCAAATGAGAACCAATATACCGGTCCAAATCATTCCGCGGCTTCCAAATTTTTGAGGAAGCAAGTCGCTGGTAATTTGTTCGCTTGTAAGTGTGTTTGAATTATTCACGATCTTTTAGTTTGATTTAAATTTTTTGTCATCTTCAATTACGTTATCCAATCCAGATTCAAAAGGGAAATTACGATTCACTGGAGGTAGGTAATAAACGCTAGGTTTTGTACCTAAATCTTCCATTAAACGATATCCCGCTTTATCCTTGATGAGTTCGCTGAAACGGAATGTTTCAGCACCATTGGTAACTGAATCTTGAATCATATCACCAAACATAAATACCCCATTTGGGCAAGCAGAAACGCAATGAGGTAATTCACCTCTGCGAGTCATATCAGGACAGAAATCACATTTACCTACGGTGCCTTTCTTTTGAGGCATACTGGTTTCGCATGAATAATCTTTTTCGGCCACTTCTTTGGTGAGCACTGGCTCTTCCCAGTTAAAAACACGAGTAGAGTAAGGGCATGCAGCCATACAGAAGCGACATCCAATACAACGATCACTATCAATGAGTACAATACCATCTTGACGTTTGAAGGTCGCATCCACAGGGCAAACCTTCACACATGGAGGTTCATCGCAATGCATACAAGTAGTAGGTTCCCAATAAGGAGCTGTTTTATCAGCATCTTGCATTTCGAGCACCTTAATCCAGTTTTGAGTTGGATGAACTGAATGCATATGATTACAAGCTGTTTGGCAAGCTTTCACATTTTTACAGCGGGAGAGGTCAATGACCATTACAAATTTCTTTCCAGCAATTCCTCTTCTTGCTTCAATATTTGAGACAGGAGGTAAATCGGGAACTGGCTTTAAAAATGCTTTGTCAATTTCAATGACTTCGCCATTTACTGATAAAAGCTTCACTTTTTCACCCGAAGCTTTAACGTCCTCAGCATATCCTTCAAAGGGATTTTTATTTGGAATACAACCGGCAGCAACTCCAGCTAGGAGCGCAGTGGCAAGGAAGTTTCTTCTTGAGGTTTCTTTATTTTCCATTTTAGAATGATTAATTTAGTGGGAGGTTAAATTACTTTTGGTAAACCCAGTTTTGTAATTGTTCGTTACTAATTTTCTTCCCCTTTACACAAAGAAGTTTTTCAATTTCCTGTACCTTGGAGGCATCAACTTCTACAAGTGTGCCATCCTGAGTGAGCATTTTTACGGTTTCATTTCCTTTCTTTTTTTCAGGAATAAAGAAACGTAGTGCAGTGAGCATTGCCGCCGCAGTGACGCCTGCGCCAATGAATTTTTTGCGGGTTTGAATTTTGTCGGTCATATCCATGTTTGTTGGGCTAATTTTTTTATTAAATAAGAAAACCCGGCCGATCCACTGGCCGGGTTTTTATGAACATCTTACAGTGTAGTAAATAAATTCAATCTATACGTATTTAATCAAAAGTAGTAATTTAAAAATTAAATAAGCGAGTAATATTAAACCCGATTAAATATTGTTGAAAATCAGAGAAATCATTTTTATTGAAATAATTATTTCTTTGAGGTGTAATTGAGTTGTAATTACCTAAGAATATTTGGAAAGCATGAGAACTGGTAGTGAATTCAATTCCCAACGAAAGGTTTGGTTGAGGATTGTTTTTGCGGTGTTGCGTAAGCGGTTGATCATAATTTACAAGTACTGCCATCGCCGATTTAATTCTATATCTACCCGAAACGCCCAAAGCAAAGTGATTGTGGTTCATACTGCCCAATAATTTACCGGAATCATAATCTCCATCTACTACATTTACATGAGTATGACTTGGAGCCAATTGTAACGAGAAGTTTTCAGTTATTTTACGAGCAATAATTAATTGATTAAAATACATCAATCGATCAGATGAATGAATAAAATTGTCTTTATCCCGGGAGTCAACAGAGACATCACCAAAGTAAGTAACACTAACAGGATATATTCCTTTTGTTTGTTTTAGAATGGCATATTTAGCATATCCTTCCCATGTCATATTGGCTTTGGTGATAGAGAATCCAAGCATCAAATTATTGATTGGGACATATTCGAACCCCAATCTAATATTAGAAGGTGCGAATAGTCCGGCAAGATCTGAATATCCATTTTTTATAATTCCAAAACGGTGTAGGATATCCATTTCAAAAGTTCCTTTGATAGGCACCATCACGGTTTGATTGTCGATGATCCAAATGCTTTCGAAAGTGTTTTTTACTGGTTTAGCCTTAACAGGCGCTTCGGTAGTAGTAGTAGAGTCCTGACTAAATGCAGGAATATTCAGCAAAAGAAACGTAAGAGCAAAAAGAGATAGTTTTTGCATCCATGTTTGTACGGTATTAATTTTCTGGTTCATAATAAGTGTAGATTAAAAATTAGTTGTTTGGGGCACCATTACGAATCCAGTCAAGAATCATTTTCACTTTAGTTGCTTTTAAAGGGCCACTTGGAGGCATTTCACCCGATTTAACAACACTATAAATAATGCTATTGGTGGGTTCAAACGGATCGATAAATCCGCCATTTTTCAATGCTTTGTAAGCGTTTTCAGCAGTAAGTGAAGGTTTGTGTGAAGGAACTGCATCATGGCAACCAGCGGTAGCGCAATTAGCAGTAAACATAGGAAGGAGTTCTCCGCTGAAGCTAACCGCTGCCGGTGGGGCTAGCGGATCTCCAGGATCATTGATGTCTTTGTAACAACCGGATAACCCGATTGTTACAAGAGCACCTAATAGTATTATGAATATCTTTAATTTCATGATAATAATTGTATGAAAAATCTTATATAAAAAATCAATTTAATTATTGAACTTTTCTGAAGATTGCATCACATTTAATATCAATTAAGTCGGCGATATTAGTAGAGGTAATTAAGAAATCAGTTTTAGCCAAGAATTGGAAGTCGAAGGTAAATCCATAAACATCTTTTAAAGTAGCACCAGTACCAGTGGTAGTATGTCCTGAGTAATTCAATTTACCAGTTAATTCTTTAGTTACACCATGGAAAGTGAAATCAAACTTAACGATATAACCTTTGTCAGTGGTACTATAAGTAACACTTTTTGATTTAATAATCGCCTTATTCGCTGCTTGTTCTCTCATGGTAGTATCTACACCAAAAGTAGTTTGAAGGCAACCATAATCACGTCCTGGCTCGCTAGTATTAACTGTATTAATGTATACCCACGATTCGAAATTAATTGCAGCTGGATTTGATTCTTCAAAATTGAAGGTGGTCATTCCAAAAGAGTTGAATCGACCAGTTAATTGAGATAGTGCTCCCAAGTATGAAGTTGACCAATTCACGTTACCGTGTGATTTATCGAAGGTAGTTTTGGTGTTAGTAAGTGTTACATTTTCAGTGCCACGAGTAATGGTTGGAGGTGTAACAACGGCTGGGTCATCTGTTTTACGGCAACTAGCCATATATGCTAAAGTACCGAATAAAAAGATTGCCAAAGGCAAGATGCGAGATTTGATTGAGAAGTTCATGATGTATTGAGATTAGAATTAATTATTATATTAACGACTCAAAGGTAAGGTCACGAATTACACCCGTTCAATGACACCCGTCATAATTTTAAATGATAAACGTCATCATGTAACTTATGTTACGTAACTTAAATCATTTTTTGTATATTCTATTCTCGTAATTACAATAGAAACTTCAACAATTCTATCATTACTCAGGCTTCTTGGAAATCAATTGGCACAGTGAACTATTAAAATAGATTAATATTAACCCTAAAAACATTTTTGAAATTAATATTCTTAGCTCTGAATAACCCGAATAAGGTAAATAGCTTTGGGAGGCATCTTTTTGAACGTAAGTAATGCCTTGTTCAATTAATTTAGGAATGGACTCTAAAATTAATAATCCTCCAATAATTAATATGACCACCCGAAGTATTTCAGCTGCAGTAAATTGAAATTGGAGATGTTCGTGTTCAAAATGTTTGTCGAGCGACAAATAACGTATGATTAATTCAGACTTAAATAGTAAAAACCAAATAATTAAGATATAGAAGACTGGAATTAGAATCATTATTATCAAAGATGAATTAATATTAATTCCTCCATTGGCAATAAACATAGGTAATGTAGCTAGCACCTGAGGGATAATTTCAAGAATTGAAAAAATCATCCAAAGGCCAAAAATTTTTATGATTATCGTGAATAGTGTTTTTGGAGACATTTTTAAATGAGTTTGATATCTAATGATTCGAAATTAAGAAAATTCAATGAATATCATAGATGTGGAATTGATACATGGGAAAGGTTTAATAGTAGCAATATAAAATAAAAAACCCCACTCAATTTATGAGTGGGGTTTGGAAAAATCTTGAAATACTTCTTATTTAAGAGTTCTCATGTAAACCACCAAGCTCCAGATTTCTTCTGTATCTGGAATTTTTTTCTTGAAGCTAGGCATGTCTTCTCTTCCTTCAGAAACCTTATAGAACAAAGTACCATCGCTTTGCTTTTGGAAAGCAGGAGTTACGAAATTTCCAGGTTCAGTTTTCAATGAAGCTGCTTTAGTTCCATCACCTTTACCTGTTTTTCCATGACATGATTGACAATGTTTAACCCACAATGCTTTACCTTCAGCGATTGAAGTTGCAGAAGATTTTACGGGATTAGCCATTTTTGCATTTTTGTCGGGAACTGGCCAAGGCTTTCCTTGTGAAGGTTTAAATCCTGAAGTTGCCACTAATATAAGAGTTGAGGCAAATAGGATGAATACAGCGGTGAATAATTTGCTTTTCATTTTGAGTGATAATAATTTTAAAGTATGCTAAAATAAATAAATTAGATTTCTGAAATGTTAATAGCCAAAACCGTTCCAATTTATAAATTCCAAAGTCTGGTTATGTTAAAGCCTATTAAGAACATTCCACCTTTCATTTCAGTACCATCGGCAGTAGTGTATTTGAAAGGAGCATTATGGTTAAAGTAATTATTGCTTTGAGGAGTAATTCCTTGGTAGTTACCAAAAATCAATTGGAATGCATGTGCACTTGTTACAAATTCAACTCCAACGCTCAAATTCGGATTAGGATTTGTGTTTTTCTTCAATCCAGGATGTTGGGTAATTGGTTGATCGTAATTAATTAACACATTCATCTTATCTGATACTTTGTAACGACCCATGAATGCAATAGCCACATGATCATTTTTCATATTACGTTGAACGATACCGTCTGCATCTAAAACACCCTCTACATTATTATAATGTGAAATGCTTGGAGATACTTGTAATGATATTTTATCAGTAATTTTTGAAGCAATAATTAATTGATGAAAATACGACATACGATCACCACCAGTTACATAAATTAAATTATCTTTATCAGGGGTAGTCTCAATTACAGTATTCACAAAATAGGTAATACTTACCGGTATTCCTCCTTTGGTTTGCTTCAGGATAGCATACTTGGCATTTAAGTCAAGTTGTAATCTTTCTTTAGTAAAACCAAAGCCAAATTGTAGTTTTTCCATAGGAACATAGCTAAATCCGATACGAATATTTGAAGGAGCATAAATTCCGTAAAAGTCTTTGAAACCATTTCTAACAGTTCCAAAACGGTGTTGCATGTCCATTTCTAGAGTGCCTTTTATAGGTACCATTACACTTTGATTGTCGAGCACCCAATTGCTCTCAAAAGTGTTCTTAACTGGTTTCTTACTTGGAACCGCAGTGCTGTCCTGTGCCATAGTTCCTATGCTTAATAAGAGGAATAAGCATATGCTGGCAGGCAACATCATAAATTGAAGATATTTTTTAAATTTTGTCATGATGATATTTTTTAATTGTTTTTAGCGCCTTGTTTGATCCAAGCCAACATCAAATTATTAATGTTGGAAGGGTTATTAGTACCCACAGGCATTGATACTTTGCCATTTCCAGTAAGGGAGAGATATACTGAACTTTTCTCCGGTTCATCAACATTCACGTAGTTACCTTCTACCAAGGATGAGTAAAGTTTTTCAGGCGAGAGGTCGGGTTTTATCCCACCACTACTATGGCAACCACTTACAGAGCAACTTGCTGCATAAAGAGGTGCCAAATCTTTTGAAAAACTAACATCCTCGGTAATTTCAGCAGTATTCGCCACGGTCAAGGTTGTTACTTTATAACAGCTGGTAAACAGAACCAAACTTAGTGTAACCAGTATTAGTGTTATAGCTATTATTTTCTTTGACATGATCTTTTTTTTTAAATGATTAATGGAAAAGATGCCAGAGGCTATTTCTCGAATTTCAACATTAAATTTGGTTTAATACCATGTTGATAATTTGATTGATTAAAGTAGGCAATCCCGAAAGGTTGATCTTCTAGGCTAGAAAAGTCAACATCTTGTTTTAAAACATCAGCAGTTTTCAACAAACGTTTAATTTCATATACCCATCCTGAACCTGTATAAGTAGTATAACATGTTATATCAGCACGTCCTCTTAATACTGGAGCTAATACTAAACTTGGGAAACATTTAGAACCAATTGGACTTTTAGCAGTGGTACCAAGACGTTGATAATCGGTTCCTACATTTGGATCAATGGTTCCACCATTATAATATAGAACTCCATCCAAATCCACTTTGGTAACTTTACGTGCAATGCCTCCTGCAAGGGTATCAGATGCTAAAATGTACTCACTATTGGTTGCATTTGGAACAACCCAAAATGGCACAGTTATAACAACACCTGTATCATTTAATTTCAAACTTTGTCTGTTAGTTAATGAACCTTGAGTTGCATCTGCAGTGTAGGTTGGAGCATTTGGCCAAGTTGTAGAAGCACCAGAAACTACTAAATCATCAAAATGGCGACCATTTCCTGATCCACCTACTAGGCTAGTTACATTAGGACCACCTGCCCAATCTTGGTAATTATCATCCATAATATTATAAACCAATCCTCTTCCAGGATGCGCCCACCACATATCTATTTTTTCGTTTGCTCCATTAGTGTAATGGTTACCACTACCTGAATTTGATTTCATGGCTGGCGGAGTTACTGCATAGTTCAAGTAAGGAGTGAAAATATGACAACTTGAATAACAAGTTTGAGAAGTAAATTTGGCTGTTGAATTGTCAATATTCCATAAAAATGCCAATTTATCTTCACCGTATCCCTCTCTAATTAGGACTCCACTTGGATCAAATGTTCTTGCATTTGATTCTTGTGCCCAACGTTTAGTTGTAGCGTTAAAATACCATGGAGAAGCTTTGAAACTCTTCGTATTATCTACAACTTCTACTAGAAAATAAATATATTGGTTATCATACATCGAACGCATGGTTGTTGAATAATTTTCTCCAATATAACCAGTAAACATTGCATTACCCGGATCAGGCACTTGTGGGCTTACTGTAATTTTAGCAGCATCATTCCATGCAGCATCAACAGTGCCATCAACTGTAGGACCAGTAGTTACCTTTTTAGAGATTAAGGTAGTTTCGCTAACTTTAGCCTTAGGGCCAATGTATTGATCGTTTTTTGTACAACTGGCTAAATAGCCTAATGTTAATACAGCGATGGTGATCACCCAGACGAATTTTATTTTAAGTATGTTCATAATATATAAAGATTTGGTTGAAAAATTTGAAATTTGTGTTTTGTATTTTATTTAATGATTAAATTGTTTTGTAAAACTTCTGTCATAATTAGATTTCGTATTTGGTTGTATTTTGTAATGTTATCATTGATGGCACAAAGTTATTTTCTCCTAGAGCACCAATTAATGAGCCCCATCAGTTTTAAAAGTGATTAAAGTCAGGTTAGAAGAGAATTATTGCAAGAATATTTTAAGAAGTTATTATTCAGATGATGGAGGTCATTGTAATTCACCGTGCACTTACAGTGACAATAAAACGAAAGAGTTCTTAGGTTAAGTTTCATTATGATTATTTGTTATCCTTGTCAAATACAGGAAATATTATGACAATAAAATATTTTTTATCCGAAATTATTTGAATTCTAATTTTATGTTGCATAAAAAACCCCGAACCCGAAATTATTATTCTGATGGGTTCAGGGTTTAATTTATTGTTTTACCTAAATTTAATAAGCAGTATTATTTATGTAGTTCGAAAGACATCCTTTCAAGCTCTTCTCGATGGTCGGGATGGGAAATGCCGATAAGTGCTTTGGTGCGTTGCGCAATATTTTTACCATATAAATCGGCAATGCCATATTCGGTTACCACGTAATGCATGTGCGCCCTAGTAGTTACTACTCCAGCTCCAGCTTTTAACATCGGAACAATTTTGGAAATTCCTTTGGCAGTAACCGAAGGCAAGGCAATAATTGGTTTTCCTCCTTCGCTTAATGATGCGCCCCGAATAAAGTCCATTTGACCACCCACCCCACTTATTATATTAGCCCCAACCGAGTCGGCACATACCTGCCCAGTGATATCGATCTCCACAGCACTATTAATAGCAGTAACCTTGTTATTACGTCGGATTACTGAGGTATCGTTCACATAGGCCACATCGAGCATGGCAATCATGGGGTTGTCGTCGATAAAATCATATAGTTTGCGAGTGCCACGGGCAAAAGCTGAAACAATTTTGCCTGGATGAATTCTTTTTTTGGAACCGTTAATTACCCCTTTCTCTACCAGCGGCAATATTCCATCGGTAAACATTTCAGTATGTATACCTAAATCTTTATGATTGGTAAGGAATTGTAAAACTGCATTTGGAATCCCCCCAATTCCCATTTGTAGGGTGGCGCCATCTTCTACAATGGAAGCTACATTCTTACCAATAGCAATCTCGATTTCGGTAACATTTATTTCTGGCACCTCAAATATTGGGTCGTTGGTATAAACTGTGGCTGCAAAACGACTGCTATGAATTTGTCCGTCGCCATGAGATCGTGGCATATTGGGGTTAACCAAGGCAATAATTTTTTTAGCAATATCGGTGGCAGCCTTTGCTACATCAACTGAAACTCCCAACGAGCAAAACCCGTGTTCGTCAGGCATAGATACTTGAATTAAGGCCGTATCAATGGGCATTACTCCCTTGCGAAAAAGGGCTGGAATTTCACTTAGAAAAACAGGAATATATTGCACATTGGAATTGCCAACGTACTTACGAAGGTTGTTGCCAATGAAGAAACTGTTTACATAAAATGAATCTTTGAATTCAGGTTTTGCATAGGGAACTTCACCTTCGGTATGTAAATGAATGATTTCTACATTGCGTAAATCATGATGACGGGCACTTAGTGCCATAATTAGGGGTGTTGGAGTTGCTGCACCCCCATGTATAAACACTCGCTCATTACTTTGAATGAGTTTTATCGCTTCTTCAGCGGTTTTATAACTTAGCATATTGAATAATATTGAATTAGCTTATGGTGCGCGAAGGTATTTCAATTAAGGAAGAGTACAAAGTAGGATTAAGCATTATGATGAATCTCATTATCGATGATGCTACTTGCAATTAGGCTGTAATTTAGATCAGACTTAGAAATCTGGCTGCAAATAGTTCATAGAATATTGATGATTTATGATAGTAATCAGCCGATTTTAGATAATAAATGCCGAACTTTCGGAACTGAAAATTTATCATAAATATTTCTACCATGAACAAAATATTAGTAACCACCGATTTCTCTGCCTATTCGAAAGCAGGCATACGATTTGCACTACAGTTGGCTTCACAATGTAAAGTGGAGCTTACCTTTATTCATTGTTATTATACAGCGAAACCCACCATTTGGACCCAACAAAAATTTAATGATTTTGAAAAGGAAGAGGTGGCGAAATTATATACGCAACTAGATCATTTTGTGATGAACGAAATGAAGAAGTCGGGTATAGATATTAAATTGGTGAACTACGTATGTGTGCGCTCTCTAAATACAGATGAAGCCATTCGTTTATTTGCTATGGAGCATCAATTTAATTTTATATGCATTAGCACAAGAGGTGCTGGAGGCATGAAAAAGTTCCTAGGAACAAATACCTCCGAGCTCATCAATACCTCATTGATACCTGTAATTGCAGTGCCGTTTGATTATAAACCAAAAGCAATCAAGCGTATTATGTATGCTTCCGATTTAGCCAACGCCGACATGGAATTAAAGGAGGTTGCTAAGTTTGTCAAGCCATTAAAAGCAAAAGTGGAGATGCTTCATTTTAGTTACCCATCAGAAACCGAAACAGGCTCAAAGGTTACTGAAAAAGCATTTAAACATTTCCAAAAAAATGAAATAGATGTTCATTTGGAAAAAATAAATTTAGCCGATACTTTGGTAGCGAATATTATCAAAGCGGTAAAGAAATCAAAACCATCGGCGGTTATTATGTTCACGCAACATAAGAAGAGTTTTTTCGAAAGACTATTTTTGTCGAGCAATTCCGCTGGGTTCTCTTACCAAGCAAGAGTGCCGCTCATTGTTTTTAATAAAGTATCTAAGTGAAGCTAAGAAGAAGATAGAAATTCGAAAGGCAGAGTACCTTTTAAAGGCTAAAAATTAACGACTCAAATCTTCACCTTGGTGGTTTTGTTCTTCAAGGGTCCAAATATCTGTAATGGTTGTTTCCAACCAAGCTTTACCCGACTTCCTGAATATTTTAACTCCCAACCCAAACATTTCCTTAAAGCTATCTTCCAATCCAGCAACGGTCATGCTTGGGGTAACGGTGATATCACCTTTATCGTGAACAGAACTAAATTCTCCTAAAGTTTTGTTCGTTTGCTTAATTAATTTTTTTACTGCTGGAATTCCTGGCTTAATCGGCTTCGAAAAAAACTCCATGCGCAAATATGGGAATACCATATTAAATTCTTCCTGGATGGAGGATATTTTCCGTTGTTCGTTTATTGCGATTTTCGCTGCCATGTTTAATTTGTGAATCATTGAAAGTTCTAAATAACCTATTCAATCAATGACTCTTTAATTTGTATGCCGAGAATTAGTTGATTAAGGTAGCTTCGTTAAATGCGAAGTGAGCTTTTATCAGTTTTAGTTGCGGCCTTCTTTTGTGTTTTTTATTAAGTAACCATATGACCTTGTTATACAAAGTCGTTTGATTATTCACAATACAAAAGTATAGAGAACCTAAATTATTCGAAATGAGTTAGGTCAGAGGAGAATATGATTTCAGTCAGCATCCCAATTATCAAAACTTGATTGACAATAATGCTAATTTTTCATTTTCACTAACTGAGTATAGTTTAAGATGGTAATGGTTCCACCAGAAACTTCAATATATTTTTCATCTTTAAAGTCGCTTAAAGTACGAATCAGGGTTTCGGTTGCGGTACCAACTAAGTTGGCCAAATCCTCCCTAGAAATATTCATACTAAATTTTTGATCATCTTCCTTCTTGTATTTATCAGAGAGTTTCACCAATGCTTCTGCAACTCTTTTGCGTACAGAATCGTAAGCTAACTTTATTAATTGCTTTTCTTTTTCCAATAAATTGTCAGAAAGCATTTCAATAAATTTCTTAGATACTCCTGCATTTTTATACATCAAAGCAAAGAAATCTTCTTTTGGAATCATGTAAATTTCTGATTCCTCTAATGCAGTTGCCGAACTGGTATGATTTTCATCGTGCAATAACGAAAGGTAGCCAAAGAAATCACCTTCATTATATAATTCGGTAATTAAATCTTTTCCGAATTCGTTGGTTTGATAAGTTTTTACTTTCCCTTTTCCAATGAAATAGATTCCTTTCGGATTACTACCTTCTTTAAAAATATCATCTTTCTTTTTATATAGCCTAACATCTCTTTCTTCCGATAACTTTTTTAAAGATTCAATACCTTTAGCCTCATTAATGAAATCACTAATCCCATCGATATTTTTAGCAAATTCTTTTTTTAGAATTTCGTTTTTCTTTAAACGACTTTCAATAGCATTAAGTAACTCTACATCATCAAAAGGTTTGGTAAGGTAATCATCAGCTCCCATTTCCATTCCTTTTCTGAAGTCGCCACGCTCTGCTTTCGCTGTTAGGAATATGAAAGGGATACCACTTGTTTCCTCGCTTTTTGATAACATATGCAAAACACCATATCCATCGAGGATTGGCATCATAATATCGCAAATGATTAAGTCAGGCTTCTCGGTTTGTGCGAGTTCAACGCCTTCCTTTCCATTTTTAGCGGTAATAACCTGATACTTCGATAATTTAAGTATCTCTGCGGTGTTTTCTCTAACGTCTTTATTATCTTCAATTAAGAGGATTCTTTTCATGCTTACTGGGATATAATAATTGTAAATGTTGTTCCTATATTTTCTTCACTTTCGAAGTCGATACTGCCGTTCATAAGTTCGGCATATTTTGTTACGATATTAAGACCTAAACCGGTACCTTGTATATGGGTTGCATTTTGCCCGCGGAAGAATCGTTCAAATAAATGTTTCTGATCTTCCTTAGAAATGCCAATTCCCTTATCCTTAACTGCAATTTTAAGTGACGAATTTAACGCTAAAGCATGAACTTCAATAACACTATCTTCAGGAGAGAATTTAATTGCATTAGAAATAAGATTTAAAAGCACGTTGCGCATCAGTTTGTTATCAAGATTTACCATTTCGTTTCCGGAATGAAATGGTAGAATCTTCTGCCCATCCTTACACATTGATTCCATCTGAGAAATAATTTCACCTAAAAATCCCATCAAATTAGTGTCTTCGGGCATGTTCTCAATTTTACCTTCTTCCAATTTACTTACCGATAAGAAATCGTTAAGGATATCGGTTAAATTAATAACAGAAGATTTTATTTTGTTGACATGCTTATTCTGATTTTCTGCATCATTGATCTCACCATACTTAGTAACTAATGAGAGCGACGACATGATGGTGGTAAGAGGAGTTCTGAATTCATGAGAAGCCATCGATACAAATCGAGATTTCAATTCGTTCAATTCCTTCTCTTTCTCGAGTGCCTTTCTTAAATCGCGTTTTGTTTTTTCTAATTCAGAAATAGCTTCTTCTAATATGAGCGTTCTATTTTTAACTTGCTTTTCGAGTTCGGTTGAGTAATTTTTTTGTTTTTCTTCTGATTGTTTTCTCAAGGTGCCATCCACAATGAATGCAATAACAAACCTTCCCTGTGGGCTGGTATAAGGGCTTAAACTTATTTCTACCGGGAACTCTGTACCATCTTTTTTCAATCCCATCAATTCCAAGCCTGCGCCCATGTGACGAGCCTTGGGATGTTCCGTATAGTTTTCTCTTACTGCAGTATGTTTATGAGAAAAACTCTTCGGTACCAATACTTCTATTTTTTGATTCAATAACTCTCCCTCCCCATATCCGAATAATTTTTCGGCGCTCGGGTTGGTGCGTATAATTTCGCCATTAGCGTTTACAACCAAAATTCCTTCTGTTGCATAAAGGAACAAGGCATCGACACCCTCTTTACTTTCCATCTTTGATACTAAATTATTTTTCACGTCAAATCTAAGTATTTTGGCTGACGCGAAGGTAAAAACCTTTATTTTTAATAATTATGATGAAAGTCACAAGAAAAATATATTTGTAAGAAATATTTGGATTTCATCAAAAAACGCATTCAATTGCCCTCTAATCACTACCCAGTAAGGGATTCAAATTTTTTAAAGCCCTTCACATTAATAAAATTTGTATAAAAAGTTGCCTCGTATTTGTAAGCCTAAAAATTAGATTTTATGAGCCAATGATGCTAAAATGAGTCCAGAAAATGAAGTGCCATGATCATGCTCCGTAGCCGTTTCACATGCTCCGATGCTATTAATGTCAACTACTTTAGAAACTATATGTGCAGGGTACAGAATGTTTTTCTAATTTAGCGACCCAATTATACCGCTATTGAAAGTACAACCCAAAAAGCATCTCGGTCAACATTTTTTAAAGAATGAGGGTATCGCACAAGATATTGCGCAAAGCCTGCTGCGCAAAACACCCTATACAAAGGTTTTGGAAATAGGCGCTGGCATGGGCGTACTCACTAAATACCTACTCGAAGATGCCCGTTTCGAAACATGGGTAGTAGAAATAGATTCAGAAAGTATCTCCTATTTGCAGGCCAATTATTTAAGTTTATCGGCCCGACTACTTGAACAGGATTTTTTATGGATGGATTTATCGAAATTTTCAGAGACTCCATTCGCAATCATAGGTAACTTCCCGTATAATATTTCTTCTCAAATCTTATTTAAGGCACTTGAGAATAGAGACAAGGTATGTGAGGTAGTTGGAATGTTTCAAAAGGAGGTGGCCATGCGTATTGCGTCGCCTCCTGGTAGTAAAGAATATGGAATACTCAGCGTGCTATTACAAGCCTACTACGACATAGAATATTTATTTACTGTTGGGGAAAATGAATTTATACCCCCACCTAAAGTTAAAAGTGGTGTTATTCGGCTGATTCGGAATAATACTATAAGCCTACCTTGCGATGAGGTGAAATTTAAATTGGTTGTAAAAACAGGTTTTAATCAACGTAGAAAAACCCTACGAAATGCCTTACAATCATTGGTAAATGATAAGCTTACCCTAGGAAACGAAATCTACAGTAAGAGAGCAGAACAGTTAAGCGTAACCGATTTTATCTGGATTACCAATCAACTTTTTCCTGTTGTGGAATAACGACTTTCAAGAGAAATTTTCGTTACTTAAAATATAAAACACCTTTTCTTATTTCCGTATTTTCTGGAAAATTATTTTCATATAAAGCCCCTGTTCCCAAGCCTTGTGGAAGTGTTACTTGCAAGCTTGCACAATATTGCGCAATGGCACTAAGCCCTAGGTTGCTTTCCAATGCCGAGGTAATCCACCAACCAATATGAAATTGATGTGCTGCATTGATCCAGGTATTGCAATTTCGATAGCCTCCAAGCAATGTGGGTTTCAAAATGAGGTATTGAGGGCGAATATATTTTACAATGAGTGAAGCATTTAGATTGGCATCTACTCCAATAAGTTCTTCATCTAATGCAATAGGAATCGGAGTTTCAGAGCAGAGTTTCTGCATAGCATCGGGCTGCCCTGCCTTGATAGGTTGCTCAATACTGTGCAATTCGAATCGTTTTAAATCGCGCAGTACCCGGGTAGCATCATCGGCACTAAAAGCCCCATTAGCATCTACCCTTAATGTGATTTTATGAGCAGAATACATTTTTCTTACCTGTTCGAGCAATCGGCACTCTGCATCAAAATCGAGGGCACCAATTTTTAGTTTGATGCATTGATATCCTTCTGCAACCTTGTGAGTAATTTGCTCCAGCATTTGGTTGGTATCCGACATCCAAATGAGGCCATTGATAGGAATCCCTTCCTTTTTATTGGTAAATAGAGAGGGGAAAAAGATCCCGGGTGTTTTGTATTTCAAGCCTTCAAAAGCACTTTCAAATGCGAATTGAATACTTGGAAATTTTTTTAAATCCAGTGCATCATAAATTTCAAACAGATCTTTTTGTTCGTTAATATAGGTGCAACATGCTTTAAGTTTTTCCTCCATATATGGCATTTCGTCTATGCTCAAATCGGGGAGGGGAGAGGCTTCTGCAAGTACCTGTCGGCCTTCCTGGGTGAGGGTTAGCACATATACAATTTTATCAGAATAGCTCCCACGGCTAGTTTTAGCTGGGACTTTAAATTGTAAAAGATGTTTCTCAAAAGAAGCGTGCATGGGATGCAAAGGTATATTAAATAAAAAATCATTAAAATTGTGCCTTCATGCTTTCCATAAAACAAATCAGTTTCGGGCTACTGTTGCTCCTTCTTACACAGAGTGTGGTGATGCAAGTATTTTGGGAAGTAAAAACAAGACAACTTCATCACGAAAATTGGAAACCCATTATAAATGGTGAGGAATCAACGCTTTGTTTAACTTATGAAGAATATCAGAGTTTTAAAATTAATGAGCATGAAATTAGGATTAATGAAGTAATGTATGATGTTAAGAACATCTCCTATGATTCGGATAAATTAGTACTCACCGTAAAACAGGACAATGAAGAACGCGATTTATTAAATCAAATTGCATCTTATTTTTCTGAGAAAAAAGAGAATTCAAAAAGTGGCGTCCCACCGCTATCGGTTCTGTTTTCTTTAAACTACTTTCAAAACAACACACCATTTTATTCTGATAATTATGGTATGGTAATACAATTGAGCTATGGTTATCCATGCTATTGCCAGGCACCTTCTTCTTCGTTAAATTCACCACCTCCTAAAGGCTGAATTAAAATAATTACCCTATTGTAAAGGGAATTCTCCTTTGCAAAGAATCTATTTTTTAAAGCATGCATACCAGGATGTATACCTATTATTGGTATTCATTTAGGATTAAATTGATGCTAATATTTTTTATCATAATATTTTTAATATGAATTCATTCAAGAATACAATAATTAAATATGGTTGTTTTTTCATCACAATCATCGGTAGCCTTGGTGCTTGGGCTCAAACCCCAGCCGATACCGTGAATATTAGGGAGGTCGTAATCTCAGCCAATAAAGAAACGCAAGACAAGAACAAGGTAGCACAGCAAGTAACCGTTATTACAAGTGAGGATATTGCCAAGACGAATGCACAATCGACTGCGGACTTGGTAGCAGCGCAAGGTATTGGCGTTCAAAAAAGCCAGCAAGGTGGAGGAAGCCCCATTTTAAGGGGCTTTGAGGCGAGTCGCGTATTGCTTGTAGTAGACGGGGTGCGCATGAATAATATTATCTATAGAGCTGGGCATTTACAAAACATGGTAGCTATTGACAATGCCATGCTTGATCGCGTGGAAATTGCATATGGGCCTGCTTCCACCGTTTATGGGAGCGATGCATTAGGTGGTGCTATCCATTTTTTTACCAAGAATCCAAGTTTGTCAACAGGCAACAAAATGTTGTTGAAAGTCAATGCATATGGACGTTATGGTACCGTAAACAATGAAATGGCACAACATGTTGATTTGAATTTCGGGTTTAAGAAATTTGCCTTTTTAATTTCAGCAACGAATAGCGATTTTGGAGATTTGGAAAGTGGGAAAAATATGAATCCTTTTTATACCAACGAATATGGTACGCGCCCATTTTATGTTGAACGAATTAATGGAAAGGATTCGTTGATTAAAAACACGAACAAATATTTGCAAAAGTTTAGTGGTTTTAAGCAATTGGATTTACTTGGTAAGATATTGTTTCAACAAAACACAAAGATTTCTCATCTCTTGAATATTCAATATTCGAATAGTGGCAACGTACCACGCTATGATCGCTTAACCGACCCGAAAGGAAATGGATTGAATAGTGCGGAATGGTATTATGGACCGCAATTAAGGTTAATGGGGATTTACACTTTTAAATACCTGGATGAAGATAAAACATGGCTTAGAAGTGTGGTTGCCAATGTGAGCAGTCAAACCATTCAAGAAAGCCGCCACAATCGGAATTTTGGAAGCCAAAATTTGAATCATCGGGTTGAAGATGTAGCAGTACTTGGTTTAAACATTGATATAGATAATAAGCTGGCTAAACATGATTTACGTTTTGGTATAGATATTCAGAATAATAATTTGAAATCGACTGCAACCCAAGAAAAAATTATTTCCTTAACTACCTTACCGCTTGATACGCGTTATCCTGATGGAGTAAATACGATGATGAATGCAGCGTTATACGCAACACATACCTATGAAATAAATTCAAAACTTGTTTTGAATGATGGTGTTCGAATCGGTATTAGTAATTTACATTCAACCATTTTAGATACTACTTTTCGTAAGCTTCCCTATAATGATATTGTTCAAAACACTCCGGTATATTCGGGTAATATTGGCATTATTTCTAACCCTAATAATCAATGGCGTATCGCTTTATTTACGAATACTGGATTTAGGGTTCCTAATGTTGACGACCTCACTAAAGTTTTTGAATCAGTTCCAGGTCGCTTGATAGTTCCAAACTCCGATTTGAAACCAGAAAAAACATGGACTACCGATTTAAGTATCACACGTAAAATGGGTAGGAAACTTAGTTGGGAAAATGTGGTGTACTACACCATAATTACGGATGCTATTGTCACTGATAATTTCACATTTAATGGAAAGGATTCGGTAATGTATAGCAATACCATGTCGGTTGTGGTAGCACCTCAAAACAAGAGCAAAGCTTATGTTTACGGATTGAGCAGTAACTATATTTACAAGATGGATGCGAACTTCACTGTACGAGCCAACTTCAATTATACGTATGGCAGAATCAAAACCGATTCATTTGATTACCCGCTAGATCATGTTTCACCAATTACTGGAAGTGTTAATTTACAGTTTACTGAAAACCGTTTTAGCAGTAATTTTTATGTATTGTATAATGGCTGGAAGAAAATTAGAAACTATAATATGTTGGGTGAAGACAACCAACAATATGCCACAGTGGATGGAACACCAGCATGGTTTACTTTGAATTTGCGCGCACAATACGAGTTCAAAAAACATGCAACAATTCAAGCGGGTATTGAGAATATTTTAGATACACAATATCGCACCTTCGCTTCCGGAATTAATGCCCCAGGACGCAATGTGTATATTACTTTAAGAGGGAGATACTAAATACTATTGCATTATTGTTTTCCTTCAATTATTGAAGGAAAACAATGATTTTGCAACTATTGAGTATTATTGCGTATAACATTGAAAACACCTTAACAATGAACACCAATTTTATTAACCGATTTGTTTTTGCCTTCATTTTAATAATACTTCAATTTAATTTATTGGGGCAGAGTATACTTTGGACTAAAAAGGTAAATCCATCTTTCCTTTCAATTAATGGAATAGCATTTTCAAATAATAGCAATAAGGTGTTAGCCGGTACGGATTGTCATCCAGCAAAAATTAGAATTTTCGAAACCAGTTCGTCTGATTTAATTTGGGATTATACTGTTGGAACGAACTATATGTGTATTATGGGCGTTTCCTTTAGTAGCAGCAACAACTATTTTGCTGCCATTGAGGAATTCGGGAATATTTTTATTTTCGATAATTCTGGCACTAGCCCTGTGCTCGTCGACACCATTAATACGGGTGCATCCTATGGCTTTTCCATCGACTTTTCGCCAACATCAAATATTGTGGCGGTAGGCTGTTCGGATGGGAAATTACTACTTTATAATTATCTAACAGGTGCTTTAATTAAGGAAATAAATGCCCATCCTTCTTGGGTTACCTGCGTTAAATTTTCATCTGATGGGTCGCAAATTGTTACTGGTGGAAGTGATAATAAAGTGAGAACCTGGACTAACTCTGGAACCTTAATTAATAACTATTCGGGGCACGCATCCTATGTAACGAGTGTAAAGTTTACACCCGACAATAAATATATAGTTTCCGCATCACGCGATCGTAAAATCAAAATTTGGGATGCAGCTACTACTAATATTATTAGTATCCTCATTGGACATAAGCAAGAAATAAATCAAATTGATATTTCTCCAGATGGCAGTAAGGTGGTATCAGCATCCTCCGATTCGACATGCAAAATTTGGGATTTTAAAACTGGAAACCTCATTTCCACTTTTGGTGTTAAGGATAGTGGAGAATATCATTCGGTAAGCTGGTCGCCTTCAGGGAAATTAATCGCTACAGGAAATGTATTGAGCGATCTTATGTTATGGGATATTCCAAATAATTTAGGTATCAATGGCCAAAACAATTCTTTGGAAATTTCTATTCAGCCCAATCCAGTCATGGCTAGGTTTGCAACTATTAATGGTGTTGAGAAACAAGATTTAGAAATGATAAACCTCCTTGATATTAGTGGTAAGCTGGTACGCAAATTTGATTCAAACAATACAGAACTCGATTTAACCGGACTGAATTCAGGTTATTATATACTTCAGTTATCGGTTGAAGATAATGGACCCTATTATAAAAAGATTTGTATTCAGTAACTTTTCGAAATACATCTATTTCAGAAAATTCATTTAGTATTAAATAAAGAACAGCATACCCGACGCACAAATTGCGCCTACAATAAAGCCTAAATAAACTTGGGTATGATTATGTGCATTCAAAATCAAGCGGCAATATCCAACGATGCCTGCAGTAATCGCAATCAATATCAAATACCATCGCATATCGGATTGGCCTAAACTTGAAAGTACCAATCCCAATCCAAAGAGGAAACCAATTCCAATGGTATGCAAACTTATTTTATAAAAGGAGCTAATTGCCAAGGATACAATGGCAGCCGCTGCGGTGCTTAAGAAATAAATTTGATAGATGCCCAGCATATTGGCTCTTTGCATGAGGTAATAATTAAAGAGCATGGCACATGAAGTAAACAATAATGGTAACCTTCTTTCTTTAAGGGTATGCATTTCATAACTCTCTATATATCCACTTCGTTTTAATGAAAAGATAAAATACAAAGGGAGTGCCACTACTGTAAGCGAGTATACCCCAAGTAATATTAAGAAAGCCTGCCCATGAAACGACATGATATTGAATTGATTGAAAACAATGAATCCAATTACTGGCATAAACACAGGGTGGGTGATAGCAGAAAGATAATAGGCGCGTTTTTGTGCGGGTGTTAAATCATTCACAAGTAAGTGGAAGCTGCTGGCTTATATATTAGAGTTCTTTACGCATTCGGGCAACTGGAATGCTAAGTTGTTCGCGATATTTTGCCACAGTTCTGCGGGCAATAGAGTAACCTTTTTCTTTCAATATTTCCATTAGCTTTTCATCTGGAATTGGTTTCTGCTTGTCTTCAGCACTAATGGCATCTTGTAAGATTTTCTTCACTTCGCGATTAGAAACCTCTTCCCCATCTTCGGTTTGAATGCCCTCGCTAAAGAAGAATTTTAGAGAGATGACTCCAAAATCGGTTTCAACATATTTACTATTTGCCACACGCGAAATGGTACTTATATCCATTTTTACTTCTTCAGCAATATTCTTCAAAATCATAGGTTTCAACTTTTTTTCGTCGCCTGTGAGGAAGTAATCGTATTGCTGATGCACGATAGCGCGCATGGTATTTAGGAGGGTATGTTGGCGCTGTTTTACACTGTCGATGAACCATTTGGCTCCGTCCAACTTTTGTTTGATGAATTGCACTGCATCGCGTTGTTCGCGGGTAGGCTTTGCCGATTTTTCATAACCTTGTAAAGCTTCCTTGTAACTTCTGCTGATATTTAGTTCGGGGGCATTACGCGAATTCAGCGTTACCTCTAAATTTCCATTATTATTGGTAAGGATGAAGTCGGGAATGATATATTGTGATTTTAACTCAGCAGCACTTTCACCAGGTTTCGGATTTAAATGGGCAATTAAGTCGATAGCCTCTTTCAGCTGCTCATTGTTAATCTCGAGGCGTTTCATGAGTTTGTCGTAATGCTTTTTACTAAATTCATCCATATAATGTTCGATGATTTTAATAGAAAGCTTAACAGCAATTACATTTTTATCTCTGCGTCTAAGCTGAAGTAATAGGCATTCTTGCAGATCGCGGGCGCCAATACCAGCGGGTTCCATAGTTTGGATGATTTTAAGCAATTGCTCCAAAGCATGAGGTGTGGTTTCTGTATTCAAAGAGAAGGCAATATCGTTAACCATTGCCGGTAACGATCTTCTCAAATAACCATCATCGTCAATGCTACCAATTATGTATTCGGCTAATTGATGTTCGGCTTCTGTAAGTTTGAATGCGGTGAGTTGTTCTTTTAAATTTTCGTGAAAGGTACTTGTTGTGGCAATAAAAAATTCTCGCGGATCTTCGTCACCAGTCAAATCTTCACCTAAATGAAAGCCTTCATTATCGTCGATATCGGTATAACTGCTTAAATCGAAGAGGTCGTCTTCAAAGGGGTCTTCGGAGGGTGTTTCAAATTCGGCAAGATCGTCGGTAGGTCCGTCAAACTCTTTCTCTTCCGAGTTTACTGGGGTAATATCTTCGGCGGTTTGAGTATTATTATAATCCTGCATTTCTCCTTCATTGTCCTCATCTGTCTTTGCATCTTCAATGGCAGGGTTTTCAATAAGCTCTTGCTCTACACGTTCTTCAAAATCAACGGTATTTAATTGCAGCAGTTTAATAAACTGAATTTGCTGAGGGCTCAGTTTCTGCTGTAACTTTTGTTGAAGATTTTGTTTTAACATGTTCGGACAAAAATAGAGAAACATTTTAAAATACCTTTGCTTTTTGAAAAAAAATGATGTAGGTTTGGAACTTTATATATTTCTTGAAACATTAGCCCAAAATGAAAAGATTATTGATTTTGATTGCCATGCTTTCTGTATTTGCAGTGAAAGTTCAGGCTCAAAACCGCAAGCTTATAACGCAATATATTCAGCAACTCAATGCTGCACCTGATGATAAATCGCGTGTAGACATAATGAATAAAATTGCGCAAGAATTTCTTACCACCACGGAAGAAGTGGCTGAAGATTTTTGGGATCAGCCATTGAAGTATGCAAAAGACGCGTCTTTGCTAGCCGAAAAAATTGGCTACAAACGTGGTTTGGCAGAGGCATACACCAATATGTCGAATATTTACAAGAGGGATGGCAATAAAATTCAAGCTAAAATTTACGAGTATAACGCACAAAAAACAAAGAGCCAGCTTACCGATGACAGTGAAAAGATAGCACGTGAGGAGGAGATGAAGCGAAAGCTTAAGGAAGATGAATTGAAACGACAACAAGAGGAGAATGAGCGGCAGATGGAAGAAGCCAAACGTCAACAAATAGAGAATGAACGTCTGGCCGCAGAAGGAAAAATTTCGAAAGAAGAGGCGGAAAAACGATCGAAAGAGATTAAGGCAAAGCAAGAGCAACTCTCAAGTGCCAATAAAACCATTGTTGAACAAAAGGAAACAATCAAAACAAAAGACGAGGTAATTGTTCAAACTCAGGAAGAGAAAGATCGTTTGGAGATGTTGACAAAGCTTCAGGAACAAGATATTCAGCTCAAGGATGCCGAAAATGAGAACCATAAAAAGCAACAAATCATCACCACCGGTTTTGCAATTTCGGGATTGGTATTGGCGGTTTTGATGGCATTGTTCTTCTTGTTTCAACGCCGAACCACCATGCAGCTTTCTACAAAAAATAAAATTATTGAAGAAGAAAGAAGAAGAAGTGAGGAGCTACTATTGAATATTTTACCTCTTGAATTGGCCAATGAACTAAAGGCAAGCGGTTCGGCTCAGGCCCGCAATTACGAGCAAGTAACTGTGTTATTCACCGATTTTAAGGACTTCACAAAAATATCTGAACGTTTATCACCAAAGCATTTGGTAGATGAAATTGATTATTGTTTTAGGGCTTTCGATGATATCGTAGGGAAATACAATATTGAAAAAATTAAGACGATTGGAGATGCCTATTTATGTGCAGGCGGTATTCCCATTGCCAATACCCATGACCCATTGAAGGTAGTTCGTGCAGCACTCGAAATACAGCAGTTCATGGAAAAAATTAAAAATGAACGCGATGGTACCGATAAGCCATATTTTGAAATCCGAATTGGTATTCACACAGGTCCATTGGTAGCGGGTGTTGTAGGTAGCAAAAAGTTTGCTTACGATATTTGGGGAGATACCGTGAACACGGCGGCACGTATGGAACAAAATAGCGAGCCAGGTAAGGTTAATATTAGCGAAGCCACATTTAATTTAGTGAAGAGCCATTTCAGATGCACACATCGAGGTAAGCTTTATGCCAAGAATAAGGGCGAGGTTGAAATGTACTTTATCGACAGCGAGATAAAACCTATCTCTTAAATACTTCTACCTTCTTATTTTTAACTACCAAATCGGTGAACTTACCCTTGAAGCGAGTAGCACGAACGATATGGTTGTCGATCCAATGATAATTTCCTCCTCGAGGTTTATTGTAAAGTACCCCATGATATTTAAATCCTTTTTCTTGTAACCATTTTTCGGTGATTTCGGCCAAGTTGCTTGTTCGTGATGTGAAAAAGGTGATGATATGCCCTTGATCGTACCATTTATTTACAATGTCCAAAGCATCTATATACACCTCGGCTGTTTCCATGCGCCATGGCTCCTCGTTGGGAACATCATCACATACTGTACCATCAATATCAATGAGGTAATTCTTCACTTCTTCATTCAATACCGGACTCAGGTGATGACCCTCGGCATCGGTGAGTGTGTGGAGTTCTTTATCTAACATATTACAAAGATACTTGGAGGCTGGATTATGAAATAGCAAAATTTTTACACAAAAGGTATCGTAGTGAAATTCTAATATAAGTCTTAAAAACACAACACGTAAATAATCGCTTGGGATTTGACCTTGAACCTTTATTTTTGCGTACAAACAACATAATTATCATGAAACAATTTTTATTCATAATCACATTATTCCTTATCTCTACTGCCTCTGCCCAAACTATGGCCGATAAAACCTTAAAGGAAGCAAGGTCATTGGGTGCTCAATTTAAAGAAATAGAGGCACTGGCTAAATACAAGCAAGTATTGGCTTTCGACATGAATAATTACGAAGCCTTATGGAATTGTAGTTTATTATCGTCTAGAATTGGGCGCAGGGAAGCTGATCCAGCAAAGCAAAAGGAATTTTATATCATAGCTAAAAACTATGCAGAGAAGGCACTTAAAATCAATGCCAATGATGTGCAAAGCAATTATGTAATGGCTGTAGCTATGGGAAGAATAGCACTCATAAGCGATACCAAAGAGAAAATTGCAGCAGTACGGGATATTAAAAAATTTGCCGAACGTGCCGTTGAACTAAGTCCGAACCATGCAGCCTCGAATCATGTATTGGCAGTTTGGCATTTAGAGGTGAGTGAACTCAATTGGATGGAACGTCAGGTGGCAGATAAATTTTTTGGAGGACTCCCAGAAGCATCAAAGGATAAAGCAATTCAATACTGCAAAAAAGCCAATGAGTTAGAGCCGAATTATATTCTATATCAATTTGATTTGGGAAGAATGTACAGGCTTAATGGCGATAAAGCCAATGCCAAAATAGCCTATACCAAAGTGGGTACCATGAAGGCTGTAACTCCCGATGATCCTGGTTATCAGTCGGAGTCAAAAAAGATATTGGCCACTTTATAAATAATCCATTTTATATATTTCCAGATGATTCTAAACGGAAAAAGAGGAATTATTTTCGGTGCACTCGACCAACAATCGATTGCTTGGAAAGTAGCCGAGAGAGCGCATGTGGAAGGTGCCTCATTTGTATTGACAAACGCTCCAATTGCCATTAGAATGGGCAATATAAATGAGCTTGCTACTGCTACTGGCGCTGCTATTATTGCTGCCGATGTAACTAAAACGGAAGATATAGAGAATCTAATTGCACAAAGCATGCAAGTGTTGGGAGGCAAACTCGATTTCGTACTTCATTCCGTGGGCATGAGTTTAAATATCAGAAAAGAAAGAAGCTATACTGATTTGGATTATGAGCACATGCATAAGACGATGGATATTAGTGCCATGTCGTTTCATCGTGTATTACAAACATGTTTAAAACAAGATGCAATAAATGAATGGGGGAGCGTAGTTACACTCTCTTATATCGCAGCACAACGTGTATTTCCTGATTATAATGAAATGGCCGATGCAAAAGCATTGCTCGAATCGATTACTCGCAGCTTTGGTTATCATTATGGGAAAGCTAAGAAGGTGAGAGTTAATTCTATTTCTCAATCGCCCACACGAACCAGAGCCGGTGGTGGTGTAAAAGGATTTGATGGTTTTTTTGATTATGCCGAAAAGATGAGTCCATTGGGCAATGCAAGTGCAGACGATTGCGCCAAATATTGCATTAGTTTATTTAGCGATTATACCCGAATGGTAACCATGCAGAATTTATTTCACGATGGAGGATTTTCATTCACTGGGGTAAGTAACGAAGTGGTAAACGGAATTTAATTTTTAATTCGATTCATTTAATTCATCCGTGCGAACCAATAAATAATTGGATGAATTCTCTATGGAAATTTTCCGGAAATGAAATTGTTCAGGGTCCTGCAAAAGGGCATTAAAGCCCGTAATTTCATTCACCATATTATTGGTAAGCAACACATCACTAATTACAAATAAGCCGATATTATTCTCATCAATGAACTCATTAATTCGTATGCCTTGATGAAAACTATAAGCCCCATTGATTAATTTATCGGTGTATTGATAAATGGCCTTCTCAGCTAAAAAGCTCACTACGGCATGTTTTAATGGTAATTGTTGAATGGCTTCAACAGTATTCTTTATAGGTGTTTTGTCGAAGTTATTGTTCTTTTTAAGTGGTGCGAAATACCAATTATCACCTTTGCCTGGAACCGGAACAAAAACAAAAAAGAGAATAGCGATTGCAATAGCGCTTAACTTAGGTGGTGACCATTTTATATTTTTAAAAATCAGGAGCGGAGTCAATAAAAAGGTTAGAAATATTGGCAATACGATAAAGTTGAATCGAGGAAAAAATAAAATATTAATTGCTAATGAGGGTATTAAAAGCATTGCAGAAAAAAGGAGCCAGCTCGAATTTTCGCTGATGACTTTTTTTAACGATGAAGTTTTTGGATGGTAAATCCAACCTAAAGCAATCATTGGCAGAAGTAAAAGTAAAGCTTCCCAAAGGGTATACGCTCGCTCTGTGGCTGGTAATAAAATATTGAAATGGGTAAATCCCAACTTGAGATAATTTTCTCCAAATCCCCAGATATTCCATCCGCAATTTTTAATAAATAAAGAGGGATTGGACATAATAGCTTCTGAGATAGAATTCACATCACCGAAGGCTGTTTTAAAAATGAGCACACTATTTTGATCGGGATCCAAATCAATTTGATTCCACTGTACCCAATTGGCCGAGAAATTTTGTTGAAATGTATAGAAACTGCGTGTTTCATGTCCAAACATGAGTGTAGAAAGATAAATTGTAATTAGAACCAAAGAAATTACTGTTGCTAATTTATTTATCAGGGTGCCATTGCTTTTAATCGTAAGAAAAATATAATACCCAATTGCAAACCAAAATGCAATGAATAATTCGGGGCGAATAAATGCACTTACCAAAATACTAACAGATGCCAATAACCAGAAATGTTTTGATTGATGTAATTTATATCCAAGTACCAATACCACTAACATAAGAAATAAAGCGGTATGATTGGCCTTATGAAAGATATATAAATTACCAAAGGAAATGAGATAAAGAAATGAAGTAATAAAACTTACCCAAGGCGATAATCCAATTTGGCGTAATAATATAAAAAAGAGAAGTGGAATACCAATGGTAATAAATTTCACATGAGCATAGAATAGCATTATTTTATCTGGAATAATTAAAGAGCCTATATAATACCAAATATTATATAAACTGCCCCAATACACAGGCTTTACCCCATGCAGCGGGATATCCAATCCATCTTGCAAATAAGCACCTTCATCACTAATAGGATAGTCGATAATACCTGGAAGGTGTTGTGTAAATTTTAAGCCACATAATAATAAGGTAATCAACCATAGAATATCGATGCTATGAAGCTGCCAGAATTTTTTTAGCATTTTCGTGATTGTTTTTTATCGAATAGTATGGGTATAAGTTTGATGACTCTCATTACATTTTGCCAGTGTATAATTTCCAATAATAGCGCATTACACTTCGCAGCATCCAAATAAAATGCTTATTAAAAATAGCACTACTGCGACGTTGAGCAAAATGCTGAATCACGAAAGTAGGGTAAAACAATTTATCAATTTTTAATTTGTCACAACGATAGCAAATATCGGTGTCTTCGATATACATAAAATACCCTTCATCGAACCCATTTAATTTTTTATAAGCCTCACTGTCAAATACCATGAAGGCCCCATTACACCAATCAAATCTCACTACTTTATCGAGCTGATCGCCATAGTACCAATAGTTGAAGTCGATTACTTTTAAAAACGAGCCTACCCAAAAAATAGGATTGAAGAATCGGCGAATATTATTGTTTTTAATTCCTCCCGGGATTTCTGTTTTGCAGGTTATCAAATGATTCGTCCAATTGGTATTTGAGATGAAAGTGTTGAAATCATTGAAGTTCACTACTACATCCGGATTGCATACCACAAAAATATCGGAGGTATGGGCATAGGTTCTGAATGCGATATTATTATTTTTTCCATAACCATAGGTTTCTTTATTGGTATGGTAAATAAGGTTGGGTAAATTCAAGGCTTTCAATTCATTTTTAAATGAATCATTTTTTGCCAAATCGGTAATTATTACTTTTATATTTTCGGGAATGAAATTTTCATTTGAGCGAAGATTAGCGAGAATAAAAGATTCATGATTGTATGAAACAATTGAAATAAGGATGCTTACTGGATTCATTCGCTAATGAGTTCTTGATAAATTTTTAAATAGCCTTCAGCCATTTTGGTTGAAGTATAATTTTTCTGCATTCTTGCCTCTGCGTTCTTGCCGTAATACTCGGGGTTTTTTTCCAATTTCTGAACGGCTTCCGAGAAAGAATTGGTATCATCCAAATCAAAGAAAGCCACCTCCTCTGAATTAAAGAGCTCCTTAAAAACCGGAATATTACTGCATACGATGGGGCGTTTATAGTAGGCGGCCTCTGCCAAACTAAGCCCGAATCCTTCATTGCGCGATGGAAAGGCAAATATGTCGAACCAAGTATAGAACGCAGAAATATTGCTTTTATAACCAGGGAAATAACAACGATCAGCAACGCCAGCGCGAGTAGCATATCGTTTTAACACTTTTGCAAAATTACCAGCCCCAGGTGCATACCACACATAGTTAGAATGTTTTTGTAAGAAAGGAATAATAATTTCCAACCCTTTGAGTTTGGTTAGCAAGGACGAGGTTCCTATAATTTTATATTTCTCCTTTATCGTTATTAGTTCTTGTTTTTCTTTAGTTGAAAGTGATTCATGATAAGTATCGGGGCTAATTCCATTATTTACCACTTTAATTGTCATGCTTGGATAGCGATCAGCGTAGTAGGCCTTCATGGTTTCGGTAAGGCACACCAATACATCATGCTTACGTAAAGCATTATACCAACTTTGTGTAATTAATAAGTTTTTTGGGAAACTATAATTATTAAATACATCATGGCGAATAAAGCTATGGATGGTGCTCACGGTGCGACATTTTATTTGCTTCCTATGGCGTAGCACATACATATCGGGCTTAAACATATGTGTATGAAGCACGTCAAACTCTTCGAAAGAATGGGGAGTTCCAAAGCTAATTAAATGACAAGGAACACCAGGGTCTATGCCTATTTCGTTTTTGAAATAAAATACTTCCACCTTCTCACAAGCATCTTTGATATGCTTAATGATATTGGCTGCAACAATAATAGGGGCAGTTTTTGCCAAAGAGGGGAGAAGGAACGCGATTCGCAAATGATTAATTTTTGAGTGCGAAAATAAGCAATTGATTTTTTACAAATTACGGCGATAAATTCGTTGTAAGAAAGCGGGCAATATTTTCTTAGCGCCATGTTTTATAAGGTGCATCACCTTAATACGTTGCATCAGCCGTTTTATTTTATCGTGATCATAAAACTCGAATAATACCTGTTCTGTTTCCTTGAAAGCCAGGCTTCGATTTACCTCGCTTAATCCGGCGTGGGAGCGAATAGAAATGACTTGTGGGAAATAGTGAAATTTAAGTTCATGATGCCAGCATTGTTCATAAAATTTTAAGTCGGCACTAATTCGGTATTGGGTATCGAAAGGAAATTTTAGAAGCGCTGCAGTACGGGCAAATACACTTTGATGGGAGAGCACCATTTGGTGTGGTGGCTGAGGCAAGGAAGCTTTAATGAGTCGCTGTCCTTTGTGAGAATAATCGGCAATATAATCTCCATAGATAAAATCGAATCCATCTCGGTTTTTCTCGAATATATTTTGAACGATTTTATTATCGTGAAAGGTATCTCCACAATTCATAAAGTTTACCCATTCACCAGTGGCCATCTTCACCCCTTTGTTCATGGCATCATAAATACCAGTATCTTTCTCTGAAATATATTTAGCAATATGATTGGAGTATTTTTCAATGATGGCCTGGGTTCCATCGGTGCTTCCTCCATCTACAATAATATATTCGATGGGGGAATAGCTTTGATCGAGCACACTTTTAATCGTGGCTTCCATTGCTTTTGCTCCATTAAACACTACGGTGACGATACTTACCTTGGCCGACATGATGGTGAAAAGATACGTTAAAACATTAAGTCTAAACCCAATCGTTCCATTAATATTTTTAGATCTGGATTTTGGTTAAGCATGAACTCGAGTTTGTCTCTACCAGTAAATATCTTTCGTTCTTCAAGGTTAATTTTATCACCTTGTTCGATGATGAGGTTCACTCCACGTTTGATGGTTTTCTTGAAAAATGACTGAATATCTGTTTTGTAGTTGATAATTTCATCGGCATGATAATAATCCATCGGTATGATTATTTGCAGTTCATTATTATCAGGATTCCATTTTTGGATGCTTCTGGTTAAAATGAAATGAACCGCGTTCTTACCGTTATTTATTAAAGATTGAAGAAAATTTTGAAATGTATCTTTCGCCAATGTTTCTGTAATTGGTCCAGCTTCTAGGATCTCTTCTTGCAGTTCTTCCTTTTGCTCTTTGGTTTCAGGTACAATGCTATCCTTGATACCACTAAACGAACCTAGCTTCAATCCACCGCCAGCACTAGGTTTTGGCACCGAATCGGTTTTAGTAATTACATTGAGTGAAGGTGCTGCAGAAGGTTTTAATTCGTCTTTAACTATTTCAATCGGAGCGACAACCGTGGGGTTAGCTATTTTTTTTTTATCCGCATCCTCTGTTTTAGGAGCGCTAAGGTAGGCCAATCGCATCAGTGCGAGTTCTACATGCAGTCGCTGATTGCGTGCATCTTTATAGTGTGTATCACAATCGTTGAGAACGCCTAAATATCTTAGGAGTTGTATGCCAGGGAAGGCATCCGCTTGATTTCGGTATTTGTTGGCCACCGTCTCCACCACTTCCAATAATGGAATGGTATTGGGGTCCTTACATACCATCAGGTTGCGAATATGTTCGCTCAACCCTACCACAAACTGATGTCCGTCGAATCCTTTGCGCATCACATCATTATATATTAATAATGTATTGGCAACTTGGAATGAACCTATGGCATCCATCATCTTAAAAAAGTAATCATAGTCGAGTACGTTTAAGTTCTCAATTACATTTTGATAAGTGATATTTTGATTGGTGAAGGAAGATGTTTGATCGAATATAGAGAGGGCATCACGCAAAGCGCCATCCGCCTTTTGAGCGATAATGTGTAATCCTTGTTCATCGTAATTGATTCCCTCTTTTGTAGCGATATATTTCAAATGGTTAGAAATATCGACTACCCGAATACGTTTGAAATCAAAAATCTGACAACGTGAAAGGATGGTTGGAATGATTTTATGTTTCTCGGTGGTTGCTAAAATAAAAATGGCATAAGGAGGTGGCTCCTCTAGCGTTTTTAGGAAGGCATTGAAGGCCGATTGACTGAGCATGTGAACCTCATCAATAATGTATACCTTGTATTTGCTTCCTTGTGGAGGTACACGCACTTGCTCAACGAGGGCGCGCATATCATCAACTCCGCTATTACTAGCAGCATCCATTTCGTAAATATTGAAAGAGGTACTTTGATTAAATGAAGTACAACTCTCACATTCATTACATGGTTCACAATCGGCGGTGCGCTGGGTGCAATTAATTGTTTTGGCCAAGATTCTGGCACAAGTAGTTTTACCTACACCCCTCGGTCCACAAAATAAAAATGCTTGCGCCAATTGATTATTGGTGATGGCATTTTTTAAAGTAGTGGTGATATGTTCTTGACCAACCACCGTATCAAAGATGGCAGGGCGGTACTTACGTGCAGAAACAATGAAATGATTTTCCATGAAAACGTAGGCAATTTAAGAAAAGCCCTTGGAATGAAAGGCGGTTGTGGATTAAAAGTGCAGACTTATTTTCAAAGGCTGATGGCATTGAGAATAAAGGGCATAAAAAAACGCGGCAGGATAATTATCCTGCCGCGTTAAAATATATCCACCGATGGACTATAAGCCTACACTACGTAGGTCGCTTACTTCTTTTCCATACACGAATACATTTTCACCAAACAATTCTTGTGGAACTTGTTCGATGGTAATGCAATTCCCATTTACGGCCGCCACCGTAGTTTCATAGGATTGATTGTTCTTATTGTAGATTCTGATCATATCACCAGGTTTGATATCATCAAGTTTTTCGATAGTGATGGTTGCACTATTAGCAGCATAGGTCACTGCGCTCGCTTTGCGATATACATTTGGAATAAATCGGGTACCTCTTGCATCGGCTTCAGCATTATTATTGAAAGCTACTTGTGATGAAAGAGTAGCTTGTATTGCAGTCATTTGAATATTTTGCTCTTGCATAATCAATAGCATCTCTTTCATGGTTAGCTTTAAATCAACCACTTCATTTTGCAACGATGCAATTTGTTGTTGTTGGGCTTCTTCCAGCTTCGACAATTTCTTTAAATTGCTATAATTCATCATTCCTACCGCATCGTAATCTATAGTTTTGAAATTGTACACTTCTTTACCATAAACAAAAATGGATGTTCCAAATACTTCCTGAGATAAACCTTCAATGGTGAAATAATTTCCGCGTATACATACAACTGTTGCATCGTAGAAATCTTTTGCATCATTATAAACGCGCACGCGATCTCCAGGTTTTAAATCATTGAGTTGTTCCACACCAATGGTGGCCGAATTCGCAGCGTACTCAACCGAAATCGCATTTTTTGAAATGTTCGGTACAAAAGTAGTTTTGGTAACTGTAGGTAAAGGTGATTGCCCTAAAGCCCAAATAGTAGATAAAGCAACAATGGTAAAGAAAAACAGTTTTAGGAAGTAAAACCAAACTGATGAATGGTCTTTGTGTGAGGCTTCAAACAAGATGCGTTCATCATCAGACACCAATGGTGAGAAAATAGAATGTTGCTTCTTGAAAAGGATTCGATTGGAATGCAATTTGGAGCCGAACTCCATATTTTTATGCATTGAAGTTAAAGTTGTCATAATAGTTTTGATTACCCGTTTCTGTGGGTAGAGACGCGAAGATATGGATGAAAACAAATACGAAACAAATAAATACCAAAAATAATCGAAGTATTTTTTTAGTCGTTCAATATATCATACAATTTCCTGAAATTGCCGCCACCATTGAATTATTTAGCAAAAAAATAAAATACAAAAGCACGAATATTTTCCATTTTATTGTACAAAATAGGGTGAATTTCAATCAATAAATAGCCTACCAGGTTTTATAAGTTTCACGACTAATTTTTCTTTTTCGACTTTTTTTCATGCTGTATGAAATTCAATAGAAGCGCATAGCTAAAAGGAACAACTTTATCATTCAGTTTCCTTGGTTTCCATCGAAGGAGAGCGAAACACTGTAATCAGAGTCTTTTCATGATTACAGTGTTTATTATTTAGAACTTTTTGTACTTTCGTATTAACAATCATGAATAGAAAAAAACATTGGATACTCATAGTATGCTGCATTCTTGCAGTACTATTTCCTAAAATTGGCATGCCCAATCATTTACTGGGAGCTGAAATACGCTTTAAGAATATTAGCAACGATTCGTTAGAGGTTGTTTTCACAGCGTATAGATTGTGTACCGACAATGTTTCAACTATAACAATTTACCCCCCAACACTTACATTGGATTCCTGTGGATCGACCGACACCTTGAAATATTTCAATCTTATTTCTTTTAAGATTGAAGATATCACTCCTGTATGTGCCACCCAACAAAAGCCTTGTCAGATGTCGGGAGGAAATGGGGTGAGTACCCCGCAGATTCCTATGGGTGCAGAAAGACACACCTATGTTTATCATTTTTATAAAGGAGGAATCTCTTCCAATTGTTGTTGGATCAAGGCTTCTTGGAATCAAGCGTATCGGAGTTCGATTATTACAACTGGCCATGCAAGTGGAACATTAGTACTTGAAGCATGGTATAATAGATGCACGAATAATAGTTCACCAAAATTTAATAGCGACCCTTTAATTTTAAAATTTGTTGGTCAAGATGTGTTCTATAATATCGGTGCAAAAGATTCTGATCAAGATTCACTTTCGTATTTTATGGCTGAACCCCATGATGGAAGTTATAGCATTCCTTGGAGTCCAAACTACCCACTAACCTGTTATGGTGGAAACTTTCCGAATCCATTGTCGAGCCCTCCTACAGGATTTTACCTAAACGCAATTACAGGAGAAATAATTTTCCGTCCTATTCAAGTTCAAGTAACGGTAATAAAAATAGGTGTAAAAGAATGGAGAAAAATCAACGGTGTATATACATTAGTAGGAGTTACTTTTCGCGATATCACCTTCTCTGTATTTAACCCGAATGGTAATATTAGCCCAGTCATTACAACTCCCTTAACTTATGAGGTATGTGCTGGAAAACAAATATGTTTTCAGATTGGTACTAATGATGCCAATAGCAACGATAGTACGTTTTTGCTCATTGACAGCGCTTCGCAAATTCTGAATTCTAGCTTTAATATTATTACCAGTACTACTCCAAGGTTTCAAAAGGGCGAATTTTGCTGGACTACAGATTCGGCGCTAATACGCTCACAAGCCTATACATTCAATATGAAATTGCGCGATGATCATTGCCCGGTGTATGGAGCAAATATTTATACGTTCAATATAATAGTTACTGAGCCACCAGAAATTACTACCAACATTCGCAGGTTAACTTGTTATGACTATCAAGCCATAGGGATGCTAACACGACCTGTATACAATCAAGTTTCCCAATGGCAAGTGTTTTATCAAGGTAAATTAAAGAGCACTTATAATAACCTGGATACCATTCGATATACGATGGATTCAACAGGTACGTATATTTTCAAATACATGGTAAGCAATTCAGGGTGCTTATTTACACATTACGATACAGTTTTTTATTCCTTGCCATCCCCACTTCTAATAAAATCTTCCAATGATACTATCGTATGCAGGAATACGAATATTACACTTAGTACCATTGCAATCAACGGTAAATCGCCTTATCATTATCAATGGTACGCAAATGGGGTACTCCTGGATACTACCTCGAGTATTACCCGAATCGTGATTACATCACAGCAGTTTCAAGTGAGAGTTATTTCGAGTGATAGTTGCCATAGTGTAGCGTATGATTCGGTGATGATTATTGCTGATACCTCTCGTTTGGTAATGAAAACACTAAATGATACTGCTATTTGTGAAGGGGCGATAACTCAGATCATTCCTATTTTGCTTAGAGGAACTTTGCCGATGCAATATTCATGGTATGAGAACAATAACTTGATTAGCACCAAGGATACTTTAATGATTATACCAACGAAAGCAAGCCGATACATTTTGAAATCAGTTTCTTCCGATGCTTGTTATAATACGGTCTATGATACTGTTGATGTAAATTTTCTACCTAAAACACTAAAAGTACAAACTACACGCGATACCACCATTTGCTCTAATTCACCCTATACTTTTAAAGCAATACTTTCCGGTGGCAATACGTATAATTATTCGTGGTGCCCTGTAGGCAAGAGTTGTAGCACTTTACCCAACCCTGTTTATACTTTTGATACTACTACAAAAGTTTATTTAGAAATTACTTCCAATGCAATCTGTACCGAGGTGTATCGAGATACGATTACAATACATGTATTCCCCAAAAGCCCAATAACGCTCACCACTAAAAATCTAACGATTAATAAAAACCAAAGCACTGTTATTAAAGCAGGTAATGGCAGTGGTTTTGTTTGGAGTGGCAATAGCATCAAACAAAACTGGGGCGACTCCATTGAAGTGAATCCAACAATCACAAGTACTTATAAGGTAATTGGCAATAATATCAATGGATGCACCGACTCTGCACAAATTACTATCACAGTAACCTATGTTGGAATTGATAATCAGAATAAAATTAGCAGCACATTAAACATTCATCCCAATCCGGCGAAGGATGTGATTACTGTGAATGGTTATCAAAATCAAAGACAATACGAAATTGATAATATACTCGGTCTGCAAGTATTACATGGTGAATTAAATAGCAATAGTACCCTCATTGATATCCATTCATTACCAGCAGGAATCTATTTTATAAAAATAGGAAATGAGGTGAAGCAATGGATTAAGGAATAAAAATCGAGATATTGAAAATCACATATTCTTGATTTTGACGCAAAAAGTATGGCAAATATTTTCCTAAAACCCTTGTAAGTGTTGACAAATGGAGCGTTCCGGTGAATAAGTTTTGATTCAATTTTTAGGCTAAATGCATTCAAAAGCAATTTTTTTACTTTTTTTTCAGGGAAGCAATTTTTTTGGCACGCACCATATTTTTTAAATTGAAAAATTATTTTGCGTTATATAAAAACCTTTGTAATGCTTAATTGTAAAGGGTTATAGCGTGTTGCGCCCCGATGTGTTAAGTGTAAGTGAACTACCCCAAAAAGGCTACTATCCATGCTTTCAGCCCCTGTAAAGGGGGTGTAAACCAATAAAAAAGGGATTTATTTTTTAGAAAATCTCTAAAACACTTGCTACGTAACATTTTTTAATGTAGAATTGCATTATAATTTATAATCAACTCTTTTAAACTCTATTATTTCAAATGAACAAGTCAGAATTCATCGACGCAATCGCAGCTGAGTCAGGAATGACTAAAGCTGATTCTGGTAAGGCATTAGATGCATTTACCAAAGTAGCTACTAAAACTTTAAAGAAAGGTGATAAAATCACTTTAGTAGGTTTCGGTACTTTCTCAATTTCTAAACGTGCTGCTCGTAAAGGCAGAAACCCACAAACTGGAAAAGCCATTCAAATCAAAGCTAAAAAAGTAGCTAAATTTAAAGCAGGCGCCGATTTGGCAACAGCCGTTAACAAGTAATTCATTTTACCTGTTTATCGAATAGCCTCAGAAGATTCTTCTGAGGCTATTTTTTTTTACGTTATAAACTCCCGTAATTTACAAGGAAAATAAATTAGTATTTATTCAGTCATTCTTATGCAGTTTAAAGAGGTTGTTGGACAAGAAATCATCAAGAAGAATTTAATACAGGGAGTCAAGAGCCAGCGCGTGAGCCATGCACAATTGTTTTGTGGTGGTGAAGGTTCGGGAGGACTTGCACTTGCGGTAGCCTATGCCCAATATCTAAATTGCGAGAATCCTGGCGACCAAGATAGTTGTGGTACTTGCAATTGTTGTAATAAATATCAGAAGCTCATTCATCCCGATTTACACTTTTCATATCCAGCGATAGGAGCACAAATATTAAGTACCGCTTTTATAGAAGACTGGCGTGCGGCGTTTTTTGAGAATCCTTATCTCAATGCATTACAATGGGTGCAACGCATCGGCACCGAAAACAAACAAGCGAATATCACCGCAGCCGAAACCCATGAGATCATTCGGAAGCTCTCTCTGAAAATGTTTGAAGGGCCCTATAAGGTGCTTATCATGTGGCTGCCCGAGTATTTGGGTAAAGATGGGAATGTATTGCTAAAGCTCATTGAAGAACCAACCGACGATACGATCTTATTGTTTGTAACCGAAAATCGTGATCGTATTTTAAGTACCATTCAAAGTCGTACACAAATAGTGCAGCTTGGAATACTTAGTGAAGAAGAAATTACCGAAGGACTCATTACTCGATACCAGTTGCCCGAAGTGCAGGCTGCCACCATCGCTAAAATTGCTGATGGTAACTTTAATACAGCGGTTTCGCTAATGGGCGAAGTAGAAAATAATTTTCACGAGGTGTTTCGCGATTGGATGCTGGCTTGTGTTAAGAGCCAGATGGGTGTAGTTATGGGACAAATAGAAGAAATGAATAGCATGGGTAGAACGCAACTCAAGAACCTGCTTAGTTATGGATTGTATGTTATGCGTGCCTGTATGCTTTATAATAACGGGGTATACGAAAGTTTGATAGCCAATACCTCCGACAAGGAATTCATCAGCAAGTTTGCTCGATTTATTCACCCCAAAAACATGTACAGCTTTGCTTCTGAGTTCAATGATGCCATCTATCATATTGAGCGAAATGCCAATCCAAAGATTACATTATTAAACCTATCTTTGCAGGTAGAGAAACTTTTTAAGATACCGGCGGCCTGATCTTCATCAGGTTTTCCTATCTGAAAAAAACGAAACAAAACGAATAAATAGCAAGGGCTTGTTATTGGGGTAAAAAAAACCAATGCAGGATATCTTGTATTTTCAAATCATGGAAGTAGTAACAGAAAAGAAAAAAGATAAATTTACAGGTTGTAGTACCTGCGGCACCTCGGGATGCAATAAATTAAACGTTTACGACTGGTTAGGCAATATGGAAATGCCACCGGGATATAAACCGCTCAATATTGTAGAAGTGCGCTTTAAAGGAAGTAGAAAGCTTTTTTACCGCAACGTAAATAATATCGAACTTATCATTGGCGACAATGTGGTGGTAGAAACGGGTACTGGAGGTCATGATGTAGGCATGATATCGCTTACTGGCGACTTGGTACGTTTACAACTCAAGAAATATTTTATCAAGGAAGATAGCGAGGAGATTAAAAAAATTTATCGCAAGGCCAATGAGGGCGATCTGAAAAAATATGAAGAAGCCAAAGGTCGCGAAGTATTCGTTTTACAACGTGCTCGTACCATTGCTTTGGAGCAAGGGCTCAAAATGAAACTCAGCGATATCGAGTTTCAGGGCGATAATAGCAAAGCCGTTTTCTTTTATACTGCCGAAGATCGCGTTGATTTTCGAGCACTCATTAAGGCCTATGCCGACGAGTTTCGTATTCGTATCGAAATGCGTCAGATAGGTTACCGCCAAGAGGCAGCTCGCCTAGGTGGTATTGGTAGCTGTGGCAGAGAATTGTGCTGTAGCACCTGGCTTACCGATTTTAAACTGGTAAGTGTGAATGCTGCCCGTTATCAAAACTTATCAATCAATCCATTGAAGCTTGCCGGACAATGTGGCAAGATGAAATGTTGCTTGAATTATGAATTAGATACCTACTCCGAAGCTTTGAGCGAATTCCCTGAGACATCGAGCGAACGCATTCGTTTACGTTTTGAATCGGTGACCTTGAGATGGGTGAAAACGGATATCCTGAAACGCACCATGTGGTTTGTGGCCGAGCCTAAGAACTCGGAAGATATTGCGAGTCCGGCATGGCTTAAATTTACCTTAAGCAATGTAAAAGAGGTGATGGCATTAAATGCACAAGGCACCAAACCAGCCGATCCTGATGGATTTGCCTCGAAGGAAGTGGTTCTTGAAAAAGCAGTAGATGAAGCAGCAGAAACAGAGAATATAGAATTAGATGGAGATTTAAATCGTTTCAATAAGAAAGGGAAATCGAATACGAATAACCGCAGAGGCAACGAGCAGCGCAAGCCCAATCCAAATGCACCACAAGGTAACCAACGCCCTCCTCAGAATAATAATAATCCGAACGCGCAGAAGCCGAATCCGAATCAACGCCCACCGCAAAATAATAATAATCCGAACGCGCAGAAGCCGAATCCAAATCAACGCCCACCGCAAAATAATAATAACCCGAACGCGCAGAAGCCTAATCTGAATCAACGCCCTCCGCAAAACAATAATAACCCAAATCAGCGTCCGCCACAAAATCCAAATAACCCGAATCCAAATCAACGCCCTCCGCAGAATAATAATAACCCCAATACTGGCAAGCCGAAGGACAACCGCCCTCCGCAAAACCAACGCCCCCCAAAGAAGGAGGATGGTGGAGATAATAAGGAGTAGGAAATTTGAAAAGGTGAACGAAGTTAGTATTTAACAATACCTGCTTTTTAATTATCAAATTAAGTGAAAACAAAAAAACCCGATGGAATCTCCATCGGGTTTTTCATTGATATTGCTATTTTATTTCGCCAATCCTTTTAAGAAATCGGTAAGCAATCGCACCCCAACACCAGTGCCACCATTACCGCGATATTTATCGGTTTTGTGTGTGAAGGCAGGGCCTGCGATATCGAAATGCATCCAAGGGTAATCGGTGAATTTCTCTAAGAATTTTCCTGCAGTAATCATCCCGGCAACAGGTCCTCCGATATTTTTCATATCCGCAATATCCGATTTCAATAATTCACCATATTCATCCCACATCGGAAATTCTACCAGGCGCTCGTAAACGTGATTGCCACTATCTTTTAATTTGTTTTTTATTTTCTCATCGGCATTACCCATGGCTACAATACCGTATCCACCAATTGCCGCAGCGGCTGCTCCTGTTAGTGTTGCCAAGTCAATGGTCAATTCTGGTTTGTAGCGTTTGGCATAATGTAAAGCATCTGCCAAAATCAATCGGCCTTCAGCATCAGCATTCAGCATTTCTACCGTTTGTCCGTCCATCATATTCAATACATCACCAGGACAATAAGCATTTTCGCCTGGGCGGTTATCGGTTGCTGGAATTAATCCTACAACATAAATTGGTAATTTGCTTTTGGCAATCGCCACCATAGTTCCTACTACTGCAGCACCACCTCCCATATCACATTTCATATAGTCCATGCTGTTGGCAGTTGGCTTCAAACTCAAACCACCGGTATCATACACAACACCTTTGCCTACCAGCACATATGGATTTTTATTCTTCGCATTTTTGGGTTTGTATTCAAGCACATTGAATGTAGGTGGCAATTGGCTGCCCATATTTACGGCGAGTAGCCCTCCCATCTTCAATGCTTTAATTTTCGCTTTATTAAGCACCTCTACACGAAAGCCAGCCGACTTACCCAAAGTCTGCATTTCTTTACTGAATTGCTCAGCAGTAAGGAAAGATTGTGGTTCATTAACAAGGGTACGTGCTGCACAAGTTCCTTCAATCACATGATTAAGTTCGGTAATTGCCTGGCTATGTTTTTTATCAACGGCTACTAAAATACTTGTTAGGCTATTGGTTTCTTTCTTTGCTTCTTTGCGATATTTTAGAAATTGATAATTGGCCAATGCCATTCCTTCTGCCATGAATAAAGCATTGGCATCATCACCAGTAGTGTCAATAATTTGTACTTCCTTGTACTTGTGCTTATTTAATAATCCCCCCAGGGTAGCGCCTTCTACACGAAGGTTTTCGGCCAGGGCATACCCTGTTTTTTTATCATCTTTTATTTTGATGTAAACCAGGCGTGTTAATTGATTAATGATGATAGATTTCTCATCATCCTTAATTTTTTGAGCTACATATTTTATTTCTGCAGGAGTTAAATTCAGCGTATCAAATTTTGAATTTTTAGCAGCGATGGCTGCGGTGCAAATAGTATTAGATACTTTGGGTGTGAGTTTTATAGCGGTCATTTATAATATAAAATAATTTAAAGTGTGAATTTACAAGTACTATTTAGCGCTTGTGATATTGCTGTTCGTAATAATTTTGATAGTTGCCAGAGGTCACTTCTTGTAACCAAACATCATTATTAAGGTACCAGTTAACTGTACTTTCAAGCCCTTCGGCAAATTGCACGGAAGGCATCCAGCCAAGGTCGCGCTGTAGTTTTGATGCATCGATGGCATATCGCAAATCGTGGCCTGCACGGTCTTTCACAAAGGTAATTAAGGCGCGTGAAGTTCCTTGTGGGCGACCCAGTTTTTGGTCCATGATATCGCAAAGTAATTCGATAACATCAATATTTTTCCATTCGTTATGTCCGCCGATATTATACGTACTTCCAATTTGTGCATTATGAAAGATGGTATCGATGGCGCGAGCATGGTCGATAACAAAAAGCCAATCGCGAATATTCTCCCCTTTACCATAAACAGGGACTGGTTTATTGTTTTTGATATTATGAATGGCGAGTGGAATTAATTTTTCGGGGAAATGATATGGGCCATAATTGTTACTGCAATTACTAATTACCACAGGCAATTTATAGGTGTCGTGATACGCTCTTACAAAATGATCACTCGATGCTTTCGAAGCCGAGTAGGGGCTATGCGGGTCGTAGGCAGTTGTTTCGGTGAACATACCTTCTTTTCCAAGGGAGCCATAAACTTCATCGGTACTTACATGATAAAACTTTTGGAAAGTAGTACCTTCTTTTTGAAACTGATAGCGTGCCGCATTTAGGAGATTTACAGTACCCATCACATTGGTCATCACAAACTCCAGTGGGTTGGAAATGCTGCGATCAACATGGCTTTCGGCAGCCAAGTGAATCACAGCTTGGAAATTTTCGGTGGCGAATAAATTATGAATGAATTCGGCATCACAGATATCCCCCTTAATAAATTTGTAATTGGGTTTATTCTCTATATCCGTTAGGTTTTTCAGATTGCCCGCATAGGTGAGCTTATCTAAATTTACAATCTTGTATTGTGGGTACTGGTTTACAAATAAACGTACCACATGACTTCCAATAAATCCGGCACCGCCGGTGATTAGTATTTTCATTTGAAATAGATTTATGTTCTTGAAAAAATAGTTTAATTATGATTTATTATTAAGCAGCGCACATTGCCAATCCCACGCACTTTTAAGCATCATCTTTAGGTCGCATTCCGACTTCCAGCCCAGCACCTCATTGGCTTTACGGGTATCGGCCCAAACCTTTACCACATCTCCAGCCCTTCTTTCGCCGATGGTATAATTTACTTTTACGCCTGTTACTTCTTCAAAAGTATTCACACATTCCAATACGCTGCTTCCTTTGCCTGTGCCTAAATTGAACAATTCGTAAGCGCGTATATTTTTATCTTCCAACATGCGTTTGATGGCAATGACATGCGCATTGGCCAAATCGGTAACATGTATATAATCGCGAATACAAGTGCCATCGGGGGTATCATAATCGTTACCGTAAATGGTAAGTTGTTTACGAATGCCAGCGGCCGTTTGTGTTAAAAAAGGAATGAGGTTGGAAGGCACTCCCAGTGGTGCTTCACCTATAATTGCCGAAGAATGTGCACCCGTAGGATTAAAATATCTGAGTGCGATAACTTGTAATTGACTGTTGGCTATTGTTGCTGCATTTAAAATATCTTCACCAATTTGCTTGGTATGAGCATAAGGCGATTGTGCTTTTTCGGTAGGAGTGTTTTCATTGACAGGTTGCTCCTTTGCATCGCCATATACACTGCAACTCGAAGAGAACACAATATTTTCAATTTTATTCTCCTCCATACATTCGAGCAAGCTTAAGAGGCCGTCAACATTATTTCGATAGTAGGAGAGTGGGTTATTTACCGAATCGCCCACTGCTTTGAAGGCCGCAAAGTGAATGACTCCCGAAATATTTTCCGTAACAAATAAATTGTTTAATGCATTTTTATTGCATACATCAAAATTATAATGAGTAGGAGTTTGTCCAATTATTTTTGCAATACGTTGAAGAAATTCGGGAGATGAATTACTGTTATTGTCGAGGATTATCGGGTTAAATCCTGCCTCGTGCAAGGCCACAACGGTATGAGAGCCAATATATCCCAAACCTCCAGTGACTAAAATGTTTTGCATAGCTTTCTAGTGATTATTTTCTGATGCGTTTATTTCTTCTTCCTCTTCATACTCCTCATCTTCGCCCTCTTCATGCACAAAGATGACATAATTGGTTCCAATAAAATTAAGCCCAGTAGTGATTACGGTAGCAGCAATTTTGGCAATATTTTCTTTGATGTTTTGAGTAATACTTTCATCGAAGATGGTATAGTGAGTAAGCACCCAAATAAAGGATTTGAGTAATAAGCTATTCAAGATAATGGTAAAAGTATAAAGGAGCATATACTTAACGAAGTACTTTTCTTCTTCTTTCTTTTGTGAAGAATAGGTCCAATGCTTATTTATGTAGAAGCCATATACCAATCCACTTAAATCGCCAATGATTGAGGCAAGAACAAAGTGAACACGAAAGTATGGAACAAAATTTTTAAGTATATTAAAAACAAGAATACTTAACACAAAAGCAGACCCGCCTACTACACAAAAACGAAATAGTTTAAGTAGGCGTCGATTGTGTTTAATAAAGCCAGGAATGAGCATCATAACTTGATGCGCGAAGATAGGGAAAAGGGAGTATTTGGAATAGGATTTTTGAGGTGGCAAAAAGTAATAGTGTATTACCAAACAGGGAAACGAGTTTAGGAATTCAGCTCAACAAACTTCTCAATATCGGAGGTTTTGCCAAAGACGATGATGGTATCGTTATCATAAATGATATTATCCGACTTAGGAACCCCAATGATGGTGGAGGTTACAGTAGGTTTTCCGCCCACCATCTCACTCATCTCACGGCGTAGGGTAATGAGGTTGAGTTTATACGTTTCGCGAAAACCAATTTCGCTTACTGGTTTATTCCATGTTTTCGCAGGCGATTTAATTTCTGCAATTTCATAGTGGTCGCTTAGTTGTAGGAATGTTTTTACGTTCGGGTGGATGAGTCGTTCGGCGACGATACTTCCAACTTCTTCTTCGGGCGATAAGATTTCGTCGACCCCCAAGCGTTCTAAAATAAGGCGTTGTTGAGGGGTAGAAGCCCTGGCAATGATTCGTTTAATTTTTAAACTCATCAAATGGACCACAGTAAGTAAAAGTGATTCAAAATCCTCCCCAATGGCAATCACCACTGCATCCACTTCATTGATGTTCTGCGCTTTTAAGTTTTTCAAGTCGGTGCTATCCATGCATACTGGCAATGAAACATCATCGCGCAGAGCATCTACTTTTGCAATCGATCGATCGATAGCAATAACCTCTGCACCGCGGTCGCTGAGGGTTTTGGCAATACGGGTACCAAAGCGCCCTAAACCGATGACAGCAAATTTGTATCTCATGGATTGCATACTAATATTTGTTTAAAATGATTTTTTACAATTTCTAAACCTACCTTAAATGAGGTGTTATTTAGGATGATAATATCGGCAATTTCCTTATATGGAATCAAATATTTTTTTTCGGATGGCTCAACATGATTGTCCCATTGATATTTTGAAGTAATATCATCTACATTACGTTCGTCGCGATCGCGGTTTACCCTTCGATGCCAGCGCAATAGGTCGTTGGCATCTACGTAGATTCGCAGGTTGAGATGCTTTAAAATATCGGGTTCACTAAAAATAAATAGTCCTTCAACAATGATAATTTTTGCTGAGCGATGATTGATAATTTTCGGAATCCAGTTTTCTACATTAAAATTATACTCGGGGCGTTCGTAGGGTTCACCATTTTTTAATTTCTCTAAATCGCTCACAAAGGCTTCAATATCTAGCGATTCTGGTTCATCGAAGTTAGGACGACCATTATTATCCAATGGCACTTGGGCCAAAGGTTTATAATAATTGTCGAAGGATATTAAACATACCTCTTCTGGCGTAAAACCTTCCTTCAACGCATTTAAAAAACTTGTTTTTCCGGAGGCGCTCCCTCCAGTAATTCCTACGATATATGGCTGCATCACTTAGCAAAAATAATTTTTATTTTTAAAGTGTAGGAAAATTGAATTCAAGAGTTTATGGAATGGGCTAAATGGCACTAGAATAGATAAGAATGGATGCATTGGTTAATTTAA
>CANLPK010000006.1 GCA_947492885.1 Bacteroidota bacterium | reverse complement strand
GCTCCCTCAGCAATATTTGAAGGAATAGAAATACTACACCTCCTAATTTGTGAAGTTAGAATGTAAATTTCTTCCTTAGGAAACTTCTTTGTCAATTGATAAATATCTCGAACAAGTTCAATTGATACTTTCCAGATTTCTAACATTTTGTAATTATTCATCAATTCGTTTTTATTTTTTATTTCTTCCAACACCTTTCAATCAAAGTGTGTTTCTATACTTCATACTAAATACTTAGTACCAAATACATGTGCTTCGCGACTTACTTCTTAGGCGGATTCACAATATTCTCTCTCATCGTAGTATCCGCTTTAATATTTTGCATTTTATAATAATCCATGATACCAAGGTTACCACTTCTGAATGCATCGGCAATCGCCATTGGTATCTGAGCTTCTGCTTCAATTACCTTTGCACGAGCTTCCTGTGCTAATGCTTTCATCTCTTGCTCAGAGGCAACTGCCGCTGCACGACGCTCTTCTGCTCTTGCATTAGCTACTTTTAAATCTGCTTCTGCCTGATCAGCTTGCAATTTTGCACCAATGTTTTCACCAATATCGATATCAGCGATATCAATACTTAAGATTTCAAAGGCTGTACCTTGATCAAGGCCTTTGGCTAATACTGTTTTAGAAATTTTATCTGGATTCTCTAATACTTCTTTATGATCATGAGCCGAACCAATGGTAGTTACAATTCCTTCACCTACACGTGCTAAGATGGTTTCTTCACCTGCACCACCAATCAATTGATTGATATTGGCGCGTACAGTAACTCGCGCTTTGGCTACCAACTGTATACCATTTTTAGCAACCGCAGCAACCGGTGGGGTATCAATTACACGAGGGTTCACCGATAATTGCACGGCATCACTCACGTCACGACCCGCTAAGTCAATCGCGGTAGCCAACTTGAAATCCAATGGGATACTAGCTTTATCGGCACTGATGAGCGCACGAATTACATTATTTACATTTCCTCCAGCCATGAAATGCGTTTCTAAATCGCTACGAGTAATATTTAAACCAGCCTTAGTTGAGGTAATTAAAGCATTGACAATTAATGTGGGTGGAACCTTACGAAGTCGCATTGCAAAGAGTTGTCCAATACTTACTCGTACTCCTGAAACCAGGGCGGTAATCCATAACCCAACAGGGATATAGTAAAGGAACAAACTTATAAAGAGTATTCCTAATGCAATAACGAAAATGTAAAACGGTTCCATGATAAAAATTTTGTTTTGATTTATACGTTGTAAAAATAGTGAAAATTAGGAAGTTCAGAAATTTCTTTCCATCATCTTCCCGTCTTCTGTCGTCCCGTCTTTTGTCACCCCCACTAAAACTTCAATTCCAGATCTTCCAATACTTTTCCAGCAACGACGTGCTCGTTAATAATTCGGCTTACATCGGCGATGGTGACATGTCCGTAGTACGTACCTTCGGGATAGATAACTAGTGAAGGACCAAACTCACAAGCATCGATACAGCCAGAGCGTTGCGCTCTCACCGTGCCTTTAAGTCCATGTTCGGTAAGTTGTCGTTTAAATTCTTTGACAAGTTCCATACCGGCTACTTCTCCGCAACATTTTTTGCCATCGGGTTTTTGGTTGGTACAAATGAATATATGCTTATCGTAACGCATTGTTTGAGTAAAATTATGAATTGATTAAAAGGATACAAATGAAAATAAAAAAAGCCATTTAAAACTAAATGGCTTTTTTTTATAGCGTTAGAAATGGAATTACATTTTAGCAACGCGTTCCATCAAGTCGGCTAAGCGGCTGCTATAACCAGCTTCGTTATCATACCATCCAACGATTTTCACGAAATTGCCTTGAGTCATGGTAAGGTCGCTATCGAAGATGCATGAATAACGGCTTCCTACGATATCGATGGATACGATTTCGTCGGTATTATATTCAAGAATACCTTTTAAAGAAGTTTCAGAAGCTGCTTTGAACGCTGCATTCACTTCTTCTTTGGTAACTTCTCTTTTCAAGATTGCGTTGAAGTCGGTCACCGAACCATCAGGAATAGGCACACGCATTGCGTTTCCGTTTAACTTCCCTTTCAAGTGAGGCAATACCAAACCTACCGCTTTTGCAGCACCAGTGCTTGTAGGCACAATGCTATAGGCAGCCGAACGCGCTCTGCGTAAGTCTTTATGTGGAGCATCTTGTAAATTTTGATCAGCAGTATATGCATGAATTGTAGTCATGAATCCTTTCTCAACACCAAAAGCCTCGTCCAATACTTTCACCATAGGGGCTAAGCAGTTGGTAGTACAAGAAGCGTTAGAGATCATCAATTCAGAACCATCTAAGGTACTATCGTTAACACCCAATACGATGGTTTTTACATCACCAGTAGCTGGAGCAGAGATTACCACCTTCTTAGCACCTGCATTGATATGAGCAATGGCGGTAGCTGAATCGGTAAAACGACCAGTAGATTCTAAAACTACGTCGATTCCTAAAGTACCCCAAGGCAATTTAGCAGGATCTTTCTCAGCATAAACGCTAATTCTTTTACCATTAACGGTAATCGATTCAGCATCGGAAGTAACGGTACCGTTAAAACGACCGTGTACGCTATCGTACTTTAATAAATGTGCAAGGGTAGAATTGTCGGTTAAATCGTTGATGGCAACAACTTCTACATTTGCTTTTTCTAATAAGTAACGGAAGGCAATGCGACCGATACGACCAAAACCATTGATGGCTACTTTCATGTTAGATTAAAATTGAAATGTTTATGTATATATAATATAAGGCAAAGCCTTAAATTCGGGGCAAAGTTAAATTTTTAAAAACTAATATTCCAAAATATTTGCTTATTAAATGTATTTTTATACCTTTGCACTCCTTTAAAAAAGAGGGCCCGTTCGGCTATCGGTTAGGCCGCTAGGTTTTCATCCTGGAAAGAGGGGTTCGACTCCCCTACGGGCTACCACCCTAAACCGCAAAACCCCTGAATAATTAAATATTCAGGGGTTTTTGTTTTTTATGGCCCTTTCAGGCAGCAATCAACATAATAAGTTTGAATGATATCCTTCTAAATTATGAGCTAAAAGCATTTAACTGATTTATCCTTTACTAATCTAAATCCAATAAAAATCAATTTTGCAATCACGAAGCCGCAAGTCTATTCAGAAATCTTCTTCTCCTTCCGTAACATCCAATACAATCCTTTTGAAGTGGAGTTGATATCCTTAAGTCTAAATAAGACTAGAATTTTTTCCAAATAGGCGATTGTACCAAATAGCATTGAAAATAGATAAATTGAATAGTTAAATCCGAACGTAAACAATGCAAAGAAAAAAAATCCTTGTATATACGCTGTAGCAACACAGGAATATAAATGAAGTCCTGGCATCTTTTTAAAACGCACCCAGGCGATAAGGAGTGATATTAAATAGATAGCGATGAATAAAAACAATGGCAAATAGTCATTTTGAATATCGCTCCACTTGAATTTAAATACGCCGTAAATTGCCATAATATAAGTTCCTAAATCGGCTAGACTATCCAATTGTGCACCTAATTTGGTTTCCAGATTAAATTTACGGGCAATCCAGCCATCAAGAATATCAGCCACTAGGTTGATGCAAATGAAAAGCGTAAAATAATTTATATAATTATATAGTGCGAAAAACAAGATAACTGGAAACATCGCCATGCGATAGGCGCTGATGAAATTAGGGAGGTTATAAATATTTTCTTTCATCACTAACTATTTTTAAGACATCAAGATACTCGTTGAAGTATTCAGAACAAATTAAATTATAATTTGGTGGCAACTCCTAATTGAAAGTAAGATTGCCCCAGTCCCAGTTCCGTATAAAGCATTATTTTTTCATTACATTTATAACGGAGCCCAACACTTGCGTCAGGGCAAATCGCAAGGGTAAGCCCAAGATAGGGAGAATGTGAAGAAATAGTTACACTCGATGAAGTAGTTATCTTTTCATTAGCCTTTCTAAAACCCAATCCCAATCCCCAAAATGCTTCGAGATGATCGGAAAGCTCAAAATGGGAATTAAATCTAAAAAGGAAACTCGAACGAAAACTCGAGATAGTTCCTTTTGTAACATACTCTCTGCGCCATCCTAGTAAATCCGTCTTATATACATATACATCACCAACTGCGGAAAGTTTCATAAAATTAGCAGTTGCCCCAATACTAAAATTAGTGCTGATGAAATGTTCATATTTCAAATAGACGACACCGGTAGATTTTATGTTGTCTTTACCTCCAGCATAATTCCCAACTTGCTGATTATAGTTTCTCGGAAATCCATATCCCATGGAAATGATATTGCTTCTTACTTCTAGCATTTGCGCCTTAGTATTAACGGGAGCCATCACTAACCCAAGGATAATCAGTACGAGTGTTTTGAATTGATTTCTCATAAACTATTTCATTTCTAAAAAGCAATGATATAGATTTAATTTCATAATTATAAGATTATTAATATTTTCACTTTCAACAACTTATTAATCTATATTCGTCTTTTTTAATATAAAAATTACCCATGCTTAATAAAATCAAGGCCTACAAAATCTTATTCGCAATTATTTTTCTTGCATTTCAAGGAATGTTATCGGGGTGTTTCCTCAGGTATTATCAAAAGACTACCCTTGCAAATGAAGAGAATGGCAGAATTCAAAAGACAACATTAAAACTTGACTACTATCGTAAGACAATACTGATATATCAGCAAGATTCTGGCTATTTGTTGGTTAATTTCAAAGTAGATACCACCAATAAAATAATTAGTGGGAATGTAAAACCTGCGAATCCATCTTATATTCATTTTTCATCGAAAAAGGATGGTCGACAAATATTTTATAAGGAAGAAAAAAGGTTTGCAACCAACCAAATTGGCATCTATGTAAAAGATGCCGTGATGATACGTACTGGGGAGGTGAGTATCCCAATTGACAGCATTTCAAAAATAGTAATGCTGGAATCCAATTACATTAAAACGGGGGCATCATATACAATTCCATTTATACCCGGTGGCTTTGTGGCACTATTAGCGATTCTTTGTAATTGCCCCTATGTTTATACTGGCGATAGTCTTAATTATAATTTTACTGGTGTAATGTTTCCAGGCGCAGTATATAAAAGTGTGGAACGAAACGATTTTTTAAAATTAAATAATTTAGATGCCTCTCCCAATTCATATCAATTTAAGATCATGAACCTAAAGAAGGAACATCAGTATACCAATCAATTCGAGCTGATGATTGTAAATCATGAAAAGGGCATCAATGTATTGAATGATAAGGAAGGAGTTTTACATACCTATGAAAACCTGCAAGCGCCCATTGGGGCAGTTTCTTCGGGAACGAATGATCATCTTAAAGAAGTAACTGCTATAGATAATACAAGTTATGCATTCAATGATCCAACGGAAACCGACCCCCTCAATTCACTAATCCTAACGTTTACCAAACCAAAAAATTCGAACACGAGCAAATTGGTGGTGAATGCTAAAAACACCGACTGGTCGGGATATGCCTACAATGAGATATGTAAATTACTTGGGGAGAAATATGAAGATTGGGTAGCAAAACAAACACAGAAACCTTCAGAAGAAATAAAAGCAGGTTCCATAAAACAAGGCATTCCATTATCTGTCTATCTAAAAACCTCAAAGAGTTGGGAATTTATTGATTACTACAACCTAGTAGGCACGATGGCTTCACGCGATTTGATTATGCCTATTGATCTTTCAAAGATTGAAGGAGACACTTTTCAAATTATGTTAAAATCGGGGTTTTACTTTTGGGAACTCAATGCTATTGGTATCGATTATAGCGCCGACAAAAAAGTTTCTGTCGATTATTTGAAGCCTTTATCAGCGATTGACTCTTTAGGAGTTGACCATGTGATTGCTTTACTTGATAACGATACAAATTACTTGATTCATTATAATATTAGCGATTATGTGATCGTTAAATTTGATTCAATTCCTAAAAACAACACGATGAATCAAACCGTTTTTATTCATAGCAAAGGATATTATAATCGCACGGAAACTTACACTGGAAAACCTCATTATAAAGAACTCATGAAGGTAAAAAAACCAGGTGGCTTCTCCGTTTTCTCCCGTAAAAAATATTTTGAAATTCAAAATTTCTTGAACGCAACTAATGCTAAATCGAATGGAAATTAAGAGTGCGGAATTCGTTGTTGAACCGCTACAAAGTGAACGAGCCTTAGCAACTACAATATTTGAATCACCCATTATTGGTGGTTATAAAAAGGACCTTATTATTTTGAAAATGTGGGGAAGTATTATCGTAGGTGTTCTTCAACGCTTCCCAAATCCTATACATTTTTATAAAATCATTAAAAGAGTAATGGCCTTAAAAAACAGGCTCACACTCGACCGGAAAATCCGGAAAATAGCCCTTGTAGATGGGCGCTATTTTTTCAATATTAATAATAACGGTTTCCCTGCAAAATATTTCATGCGCCTCTTTGATATCGAAGGAAAACTATTACTTGGAAAGAAAGTATCTAACCTCGAAAATCTTAGAATGGTATTGATTGGTTTCACCAAAAAATGCCCACTCAATTGCGAACATTGCTATGAATCGAAGGAGCTAAATAAGAAGGAAACATTAACGCTCGACGATCATAAAAAGATTTTAAGAAAACTTCAGGATGCTGGGATTTCGCAATTTCAATTTGGAGGTGGGGAACCCATGGTGCGTATCAATGATTTAGTGGAACTATTACAAACCGCTCGAAAAACTTCTGATTTTTGGATTGCCACTTCTGGTTTTAATTTCACTTTGGAAAATGCATTTCGTTTAAAGAAAGCCGGCTTAACAGGTGCTGCAATTAGCTTAGATCATTACAATCCAGAAAGCCATAATAAGTTCAGACGATTTGATGATGCCTACTATTGGGTAGAAGAAGCAGCTAAAAATGCACAAAAAGCAAAACTCGTGATCGCATTTTCTGTATGTGTAACCCGTGATTTTTGCACCGAAGAAAATCTGATGGCCTATATTCAACTATCAAAAAAACTTGGTGCAAGTTTTATTCAACTGCTCGAACCAAGAGCGGTAGGCAATTACGAAGGGATGGATGTTTCACTGACTCCTGAGCATGAAAAAATATTAACCGATTTTTATTTCAAAATGAATAATGTGAAAGAATTCAAAGACATGCCAATTGTAATTTATCATGGTTACCGCCAGCGGCTCATAGGATGTGCAGGTGCGGGTTCCCGATACCTTTATATAGACACCGATGGATACATGAATTCTTGCCCATTTTGCAGAAACAAAACCACCCATATCTTAGCCGATGAAGTTGAAGACTCGATAGATAGCATGAAAGAATTTGGGTGTGGCAAGTTTGCAATATTGAACTAAATATAAATAGAGTTCATTGGATAATTTTCAATTAGGCAGCTTTGATCAAGCTCCTTTTTCATTGAAACAAGAATTTTCTATCTTTAGAAGAAATCAAACCTCGCGCCCACTTTCTCTTAGGAATTATCAAATAATTTAACATCTTTGCTTTATCACAATAACTGAAATTAAAAAATCATGAATAGAGAAATTACGAGTTGGTTTAGCCTGGCACTTCAGTCGGAGATGCCTATTGTATCCTACGGACATGCCGGATTTGCACTACTTTTTGTACCTACCGCCGCTGCCGATTACCTCGAATATGAACGTTTCCAAATGATGGATGTGCTCGCTCCTTATATCGATGGAGGCAAGGTGCGTGTGTTTTCAGTGAATAGCATCAATAACGAAAGCTGGCTCAATAATAATATGGAAGGAGCGCATAAAGCCATTCGTCACAACCAGTTTAACGAGTATATTTATAATGAGGTGCTTCCTTTCATCAAGAAGAACACATCTAAAGAAACACCTATAATACTTTGTGGGGCTTCGTTTGGGGCTTTGCATAGCATGAACCTCTTCTTAAAACGCCCCGATTTAATTGATGGGGTTATCGCGATGAGTGGAGTATACGATTTAGCCGAATACACCAAAGGCTATCACGATGAACAAGTGTATTTCAACTCGCCAATGCAGTACATCCCGAATTTAACCGATGAAAGTATTTTGAATAATATTCAAAAAAGCAAGCATATTCATATTGTTACCGGCAGTGGCGCTTATGAAGATCCTGAATCGTCGAAGAAATTTGCAGGGGTGCTTTACAGCAAAGGAATTACTTATGAACTCGATGTATGGGGACATGAATGGAAACACGACTGGCCTACCTGGAGAGCGATTTTACCACATTATTTAGAAACTCGATTCTGAAAAAAATCAGAATTCGATGTTCCCAAAAGCTTGTCCTAAAATTAGCAGATAATGTGTATCCTTTTAGCAAGGAATGACGAATAAGGTAATACAATTGTAATAGTCTAAAATGACATTTCATTCGACCTAAAAAAGGGGGATGACCCAAACTTGACAAAAGCACAAAATCTTCCCATATTCATTTAAACAGCGCTTTCCTTTTCCTCCCTCCTTTTCCTTATCTTCGCGTTTTGAAATTTTACCTTAGAATCCCTTCATGCAGCATATACGCAACTTTTGTATTATAGCCCATATCGACCATGGCAAGAGCACTTTAGCAGACCGTCTTTTAGAATATACCAAGACGGTGAGTCAGCGCGACCAAAAAGCGCAGATTTTAGATGATATGGATATTGAACGTGAGCGCGGAATAACCATCAAGAGTCATGCGATTCAGATGGACTATATTTATAAAAACCAACCTTACGTTTTAAATTTGATCGATACTCCAGGGCACGTTGATTTTGCTTATGAAGTATCGCGAAGTATCGCCGCTTGTGAAGGAGCCCTTCTAATTGTTGATTCATCGCAAGGAATTCAAGCGCAAACTATCTCGAACTTGTATTTGGCACTTGAAAATAATTTAGAGATTATCCCAGTACTTAATAAAATCGACCTTCCTGGCTCTATGCCTGAAGAAGTGAGCGACCAAATTGTAGCCTTGATTGGTTGCAAATACGAAGATATTTTACGTGCCAGTGGCAAAACCGGAGAAGGGGTTTACGATATTATCAATGCCATCATCGATCGGGTACCACCTCCAAAAGGCAATGAAAAAGCACCTTTGAAGGCATTGATCTTCGATTCCGTTTTCAACTCCTTCCGAGGTATCATCGCCTATTTCAAAATTGTAGATGGGGAGATGCGTAAAGGCGACCGAGTGAAATTTGTGAACACAGAAAAAGAATATTTTGCAGAAGAGATTGGCGTATTACGTATCGAAAAAGAACCTCGCGATGTAGTAAAGACGGGCGATGTAGGTTATATCATATCGGGTATTAAAGCCGCCAAAGAGGTAAAAGTGGGTGATACGATTACCAATGTGGCCGACCCTTGCTCGGAGTCGATTCAGGGATTTGAGGATGTGAAACCTATGGTATTCGCGGGAATCTACCCGGTAGATACCGACGATTTTGAAGAATTACGCGAGAGCATGGCCAAGCTCCAGCTGAATGATGCTTCCTTGGTTTTTGAACCGGAATCATCGGCAGCCCTAGGATTTGGTTTCCGTTGCGGATTCTTAGGAATGCTTCATATGGAAATTATTCAAGAACGATTGGAGAGAGAATTCAATATGACCGTAATTACTACGGTTCCCAATGTGAGTTACAAAGCATTTCTTACCAATGGTGAAGAGGTCATTGTAAACAACCCAAGCGATTTACCCGACCCATCGAAAACCGATTACGTAGAAGAACCTTATATCAAAGCGCAAATAATTACCAAGAGCGAATACATGGGAGGCATTATCTCATTATGTATTCAAAAGCGCGGTATCATTGGTAATCAGCATTTCTTAACCACCGACCGTGTGGAACTTAATTTTGAGATGCCGATGGGTGAAATTGTATTCGATTTCTTCGATAAATTAAAATCAATTTCGAGAGGTTATGCATCCCTCGATTACCATCCCATTGGATATCGTGAGAGTCACTTGGTGAAACTTGATATCATGCTTAACAAGGAGCCAGTGGATGCTTTGAGCGCGGTAATTCATCGCGATAAAGCATATGATTGGGGTAAAAAAATATGTGAGAAATTAAAAGAATTAATTCCTCGCCAACAATTTGAAATCGCCATTCAAGCTGCGATTGGATCTAAAATTATATCCCGCGAAACCATCAGTGCCATGCGTAAAGATGTAACCGCGAAGTGTTATGGAGGTGATATTTCTCGTAAACGTAAATTACTTGAAAAGCAAAAAGCTGGTAAGAAACGTATGCGCCAGGTAGGAAATGTTGAAATTCCACAATCGGCGTTCATGGCAGTATTGAAACTTGATTAAATATTAAATGAGTACGATCAAAAATTATATCGATGAATTAAAATGGAGGGGCATGTTGCATGATATTATGCCCGGTACCGAAGAATTATTGAATCGAGGCATGACAACTGGTTATATCGGATTCGATCCTACAGCCGACTCATTAGGCGTTGGGAACCTCGTACAAATCATGTCGCTATTGCATTTTCAGCGTTGCGGCCACAAGCCAATTGCTCTGGTAGGCGGAGCCACCGGAATGGTAGGCGACCCAAGTGGAAAAAGTGCAGAGCGTAATTTGCTTGATGAAGCAACATTGAATCATAACCTAAGTTGTCAGAAAGCACAGCTGGAGAAATTCCTAGACTTTACTGGAGAGAATGGAGCCATCATCGTAAACAATTACGATTGGTTTAAGACGATGACTTTCCTTGATTTCATTCGTGATATTGGAAAGCATTTAAGCGTGAATTATATGATGGCCAAGGATTCTGTGAAATCGAGACTGGAAACAGGCATGAGCTTCACCGAATTTAGTTATCAGCTGGTGCAGGGATACGATTTCTACTACCTATGGAAAAACCATGGGGTAATGATACAGATGGGGGGAAGCGACCAATGGGGCAATATAGTAACAGGAACCGAACTCATTCGCCGTAAAGATGGAGGAGAAGCATTTGCATTAACCACCCCATTGATTAAGAAAGCCGATGGAACCAAGTTTGGCAAAACCGAAGGAGGCAATGTATGGCTCGACCCAAAACGTACATCGCCATATAAATTTTATCAGTTCTGGCTCAATGCCGCCGATGCCGATGTAGCTACATATATCCGAATCTTCTCATTGAAAAACAAGGAAGAGATAGAAGCCATTGAAGCGGAACATTTGGCAGCGCCGCATTTACGAATATTACAAAAAGCACTGGCTGATGAAATCACAACCCGAGTACATAGTGCTGAAGCATTAATACAAGCCAAAGCCGCATCAGAAGCACTCTTTGGCAATACGATTGATGGTTTAGCAGCCTTGCCTGACAGTGTATTTGAAGAAGTAGCCGATAGTATCAAGCAATTTGAGATTGAACGAAGCATTCTTAGCGCTGGTATTGGAATCATGGATTTATTAGCCACCCATTCCACCATCTCTAAATCGAAAGGCGAAGCCAAACGATTGATTGAAGGAGGTGGCGTAAGTATCAATAAGTCGAAGATTAATGATATAAACCTCATCGTTAATGAAGAAAATATCATTAAGGAAAAATATATTTTAGTACAAAGTGGCAAGAAGAATTATTTCTCTTTTACAATAAAATAAGTCCTTCGAAAAGTTTTAATCACACGTTAAATCAACTAAAAAGATGAACCGTCCGATACGAGTACTTGTAGCAAAAGTTGGCCTTGATGGCCACGATAGAGGGGCCAAAGTAATTGCCACCTCCTTGCGTGATGCCGGCATGGAAGTTATTTATACTGGCTTGCGCCAAACAGCGGAGATGGTGGTAAATACCGCATTGCAAGAAGATGTTGACGCGATTGGTGTCAGTATTTTGAGTGGAGCGCACAATACCGTTTTTCCAAAAATTCTACAGTTGATGAAAGAGAAAAACATGAATGATGTATTGCTCACTGGTGGCGGCATCATTCCTGATGAAGACATGCAAAAGCTCAAAGCCCAAGGTGTTGGAGAGTTATTTCCTCCCGGAACGCCCATGCATGAAATAGCTGATTATATTCGTCAGTGGGTGAAAGACAATCGCAGTTTCTAAACCCCAATCAAAATTTAATTTTTTAATTTATTTAGATCGTAATTATGTTTTTACACAAAGAAGGATATCCAACCATTTTAATAAGTTTAGGAGTACTTACTCTCTTATGTTATGGTACGCATGCCATTGCCCCCGAATGGTTATTTAAGGCAGTTGTTGTTTTGAGTATGGGAGTGATGGTTATTGTATTACAGTTTTTCCGCAATCCACCTCGCCAAACTGTAGCCAATGCCAATCAGGTGATTGCTCCTGCCGATGGGAAAGTAGTGGTGATTGAAGAAGTGGAAGAACCCGAATATTTCAAAGACAAGCGCATCCAGGTTTCTATTTTCATGTCGCCATTTAACGTACATGTGAATCGCTATCCAATAAGTGGTGTAGTAGATTACGCCAAATACCATCCAGGAAAGTATTTAGTGGCCTGGCATCCTAAATCGTCGACCGAAAATGAGCGCACCACGGTGGTTGTGAAGAATGATAAGACAGCAGTGCTTTTCCGTCAGATTGCTGGCGCCATGGCCCGACGCATTGTGATGTACAGTAAGGAAGGTGATAAGGCGGTGACTGGTGGTGAGATGGGATTTATTAAGTTTGGATCTCGTGTTGATTTGTATTTCCCATTGGGAACCAAAATCAATGTGAGCCTGCAAGAGGTGGTGAAAGGCGGAGTTAGTGTCATTGCCGAGCTATCTTAAGCCTCCTACAACCGATCAATTTATGACCAAATACTTACCAATTATCATTTGTTAATACTCTTGGAGTTCAAAAAAAACACTTACATTTGTAATACTAAATTTAAATCCAATATTTAATCGATCATATTCATCATGAAAAAATTATTATCATTTGCCGTAGCTACTGTTTTAGTTGCTTCTATGGCCATCGCTCAAGGACCAACAACTACAAAACCTGCTGCTGCTCCAGCTGCAAAGAAAGAATGTGCTGGTGAGAAAAAATCATGCTGCAGTAAAGAGAAAAAATCATGCAGCGATAAGAAAGGAGCTTCTTCTTCTTCAACAACGCCAACACCTGCTGCAAAGCCTGCAACAACTACTACTACTCAGTCGCCTAAATAAGCCGATCGTTTTAAAAATAAAAAAGCCTTTCAAGAAACTGAAAGGCTTTTTTTATGAGTTATACTTTTATTATCGTTGGATAATTACACGAATCGTATTGATTTGCTCTTTCGATTGAACACTCAGAAAGTAAACTCCATTAGGCAAATAAGAAACATCCATTGAAACAATTTTTTGAGTTGCTTGCTTTTGTATTGCAAGTCTTCCATTAATATCATACAAACTCAAGCTCACCAAGCCGTGCTCCTCTTGTAACTCAATATTGAGGATTGATTGGGTAGGATTGGGATATACCGCCACGCCTTTTGAATATGTATTTTCAATTCCACTTCCAAAGCCCATCGAATCACAGCTGGCAGGCTTTGATTCATCTTTATAACGAGCCGAGCTGCATGTATTGCAGAGCACTCGCTTTAAAAAGCAGGCCCCATTTTTTATTACGTATTGTTGATTTGAACCGCAATGTGCTATGATTGGGTTGATATTTAATTCGGCGCAAGTGCCACTCTTAATCGCTTTGGCGTAGATGAGTGCAGAGCCTTCCATCGGGAATAAGTTAAAGCAATTGCCCGTACAATTGATGATATAACCTCTATAGGCTGGCACCACACAGTCGGAAGAATCATGGAAACTCACAATAGAAATATTGGCATTCCCATTCATGAAGGAGGTATCGTACACGGCTCCACAAAAATCGAGGATGCCTTTTATTTTATAATTCTTTGGATAGGTATTGCCTGACGAATCGATACTTCCCAATTGCGAGTGTACCCAGCTGAGCTTTGCATCAATCTCTTGTTGGCTAGTGAATGCGGCATTCATAGCGGTAATACTTCCAGCACTTCCTCCGCTTACAAAAACAAAATTAGTATCGATTTTATATTGCGCACTCTTATAACTCAAGAAACGCAGCGATGCATTGAAGTCTTGCATAGCACGATAAGTGGCATTATACATTCCTATATAATCGTTGCACAAGCAGAGTGCTGCAGCTGCACCATTCAAGCAATTCCAGCCAATTCGATAATCGATAGTAGCCGTCACATAACCCCGCTTCGCAAATTCTTTACAGAAGTAGGTCATATCGAATCGGTTACCTTCGAGGAAGCCACCACCAAAGGCGAATACTATCAATGGTCGTTTGGGTAAGGTTTCCACCGATGCATTGGGATAATAAATATCCATTCTTAAGGAATCCATTACTGTGGAGTTCCAGTGCTTAGCAACAGCAAATACAATATTGGAATCTTTTTGAATTTGCGAATCGGAAAATAATGGGGTATTCGAAAACCTGTTCTTGATGCAATAATTTTGAGAGAACAAGAGGCATACGAATGTTGAAAAAAAGGCACTTAGAAGAATTCGTTTCATAAATACAAAGCGGTATTTTTACAAATATAGAATTTAAAGGCATGTTGGAACATCATTTTATTAACTTCCAAAACTCAACAATACATTATACTAAACAGGGTACTCAATCCCCTGTTCTGATTTGTTTTCATGGGTATGGATGGAATTGTTATAATTTCGATTATATCATGCCCGAATTGTTAAAGCATTTCACGGTATACAGTTTCGACCTTTTTTCCCACGGTGAAAGTGAATGGAAGGAAACAGAGGAATTCTCTAAAGATCATTTCAAAAACATCTTCGAAATATTTTTTAAAACACACAAGATTGAACAATTCTCAGTAATGGGATACAGTCTCGGCGGCCGATGGGCCACGAGTTTGATGGCAGCCTATAGCAATCAAACAAAAGCTATATATTTAGTAGCAGCCGATGGATTGAGGCGAGGAACCATTATTGATATTTTATCTCGCATCAAGCAAACGAATAAAATCATTAACTACTTTATAAAGCACCCAAAATTATTTTTAGGTGGGATCAAGCTTGGTTATTTAATGGGAATGATTGACCGGGAGGCAAGAGATTTTTATCTTGGAAAGAATGATACACCAGAGAAACGAGCCCTAATTTTAAAGCGTATCAAATTGTGTAAAAACCTTTTGGTGCCAACACCAGTGTTGATTCAAAAAATTAAAGACAATCATATCTCAGTGCATCTTTTTTATGGCAGCAGCGATTTTGTAATGCCTGTATTACTTACCAATAACCTCGTAAAGGCACTGGGCAAAGACATCTTGCATAAAATCAATGATGATCATATGCTCGTAATTAAGACCCCATTTATGGAAGCAGTATCTGATGTTTTAAAAACCATTTAAAGAATTATCATTTTTTCTTTACAATAAGTTACAAATACCTGCGTTATAAGGTAAATCAGATATTGTATTCTCCGTCCGTTTAGCTATTCGAATCTTTCGTGTTTTGTGATGCCCTCAAATGGCGTGATGATGAATTAAAAAATAAATTCCTCATGGCCACCTGAAAGTGCTGTGCCCTTGAAGGAGCTTACTATCTAAGCTAAATATCAAACCTATTACATTAAATCTACCTATTTATGTCACAAGCAAAAAGTACACCTCGTCAGAAAATGATTAACATGATGTACCTCGTGTTAACCGCCATGCTGGCTCTAAATGTTTCATCCGAAATATTAAAAGCATTTCACAAACTTGAAACGAGTCTGGAGAATTCGGGCAGGAACCTGGATGATACCAACTCGAAACTCCTTGCTGGTATGGATGATGAAGTGGTAAAGCAAGGCGCCAAAGCCAAGGACTACAGGGATCGGGCGTATGAAGCCAAGAAAACTTCTGAAGAATTTATTTCTTATGTGGATGAGCTTAAGAATTATTTCCTGAAACAAAATGGAGGCCGATTAGAAAACGGTGAATTGAAAGAAGCTGATAATATGGATGCTGCCATGGGTTTTTTCTTAAATGAAAAGGACGACCACCAAAAAGGGAAAGAGCTCATGGAAAAAATAAATACCACACGAGAGAAACTGATTTCTTTATTAGATGTAAAAGATCGCGCGAGTATTAAATCGGATTTATATACTCCAGAGCCAAGCCCAAATGAAGAAGGGATAAAGAAAACATGGCTTGAAGAATCATTCGAAAGATTGCCTTTGGCTGCAGTCTTTGCCAATCTCACCAAGGTTCAGAATGATGCCAAGAAAACAGAGTCGGATGTGATTGCGAAGCTTGCAGATAATATATTTGAGAAGCAACATCATTTCAATGAATTACAAGCTACCATTGTCGCTCCACTTGGGTCGGTATCTACTGGGCAACCATATAATGCAGAAATATTTTTAACCGCCTTCAACAATAATTCGAACTATAAAATTATGGTGAATGGAACTCCCGTTGATGTGGTGAATGGTAAAGGTATCTATCGTGTGATTCCAAACAGTGAGGGGAAATTTAATTATAAAGCAGAAATTATGGTGCCCGACCCAGAGACGAATATTTTAAAATCATATCCCGCCAATGGAGAGTATCAAGTATTTGCACCACAGGCTTCGGTATCGGTGGCGAATATGCGTGTGTTTTATGCAGGCATCGACAACCCAGTGGACATCACGGTTCCAGGGTATCGCCCCGACCAAATTAGTGCCACCGCCACCAACGCAAACTTAACAGGTGGGAATGGAAAATATGTGGTAACCAGCAGCCTCTCACAAAACAGAATTGTAAGTATTAATGTGGTGGCGAGAGCAGATGATGGTACCACCAAAAACTTTGTTCAGCAATTTAATATTCGCCCCATGCCACCACTCGAAAACTCCATCAATGGAAAAACAGGTGGCATCATAACCGTAGAAGAAGCATCTACTTTTAATTTTATGCGTTGCGACTTTGGCCAATTTTTCCCAATCACCACGCAATCCTATCAAGTAATAAGTTATTCATGTTATATAAAATCACGTGAAAACAAAGGGCAGATGCAGGGAGCGGGGAATCAATTAACAGCCGAAATAAAGTCAAGCATTTCCAAATGTAAACGAGGAGATTTGATATTGTTCTATGATATCAAAGCTCGAGGGGCCAATGGCACCTTAAGCAATGTGAATAATAATCTCATTTTCACTGTCAAGTAATCACTAGCGCTTTTAATTATATTTAAATGAACCCCGTTAATAATTTTAACGGGGTTTTTTATTTTCAATTCCAAGCGTAGGTTCGTTGATTTCAAAGCCAATGGCTTCCTAATATTTTTCTTACTTTTACCGCATAAAAAAATATATCAGCAATGAAACATGCATTTGTTTTTCCGGGTCAAGGCGCACAGTTTGTGGGCATGGGCAAAGATTTATATGAGGGGCAATACAAGGCCAAAGAATTATTTGAGAGTGCCAACGATATCCTCGGATTTCGCATCAGCGATATCATGTTTGGAGGTACCGATGAAGAATTGAAACAAACCAATGTAACACAACCTGCAGTGTTCATTCACTCGGTAATTAGTTATATGGTGAAACAACATGGTTCACCTGATATGGTAGCTGGGCATTCCTTGGGTGAATTCAGCGCCCTCGTTGCCAACAGAGCTCTCACCTTTGAAGATGCATTACGATTGGTTAGCCTTCGTGCACAAGCCATGCAAAAGGCATGCGAACTAAAGCCATCAACTATGGCTGCTATCCTAGGTTTGGATGATGCCAAGGTGGAAGAAATTTGCAAAACAATCACTGACGAAGTGGTGGTGGCTGCAAATTATAATTGCCCGGGGCAACTCGTTATATCGGGTAGTATTGCTGGCGTTCAAAAAGCATGTGATGCCCTGAAAGCAGCGGGAGCCAAGCGTGCTCTCGTATTGCAAGTAGGAGGAGCATTCCATTCACCACTAATGAAACCAGCGGAAGAAGAATTGGCTAAAGCAATTGAAGCCACCAATTTTCATGAACCCATTTGTCCGGTTTACCAAAATGCGGTAGCCATTGGTGTTCGCAGTGCTGCCGAGATAAAACAAAATTTATTGATACAACTTACAGCACCGGTGAAATGGTCGCAATGCGTGCGTGCCATGGTAGCCGATGGTGCTACTCAGTTTAGTGAGTATGGACCTGGTACCGTATTGCAAGGTTTGATTAAAAAAATCGAACCAACTGCAGTGATTGTTTAGTTCATAGCAATAAAAAAAACTAAATAAAATCAGGAGGACCAATTTGTTGCAATCCAACAACAAATTACTTCTTGTGTCGATTCTTGTAAAATGAAAAGTCAGATTGAGCTTATCCTAACACCGGAACAATGCGCCACCGATGCGCTATTGAAGCAATCGTATGCCCAGCATTTACAAGTATCTGAATCGCAAATAACGGGGATTGAATTACTAAAGAAATCGATTGATGCCCGAAGTAGAATCGTGAAGTTTCGATTTGTTGCGAATGTTTTTATCGACGAGCCGTTTACTCCCGAGACTTTTCATTACGAATTAAAAAATGTGCGCGACGCCAAACCAGTACATATCATTGGATTTGGTCCAGCAGGAATTTTTGCTGCCTTGAAACTTATTCAACTCGGATTAAAGCCTATTATTTATGAGCGAGGCAAGGATGTAAAAAGTCGCCGAAGAGATTTAGCCGAAATAAACAAAGCACTCATCATCAACCCAGAAAGTAATTACTGCTTTGGGGAAGGTGGTGCAGGCACGTATAGTGATGGCAAGCTTTATACACGCAGCAATAAGCGAGGCAACCTGCAAGAAATATTACAACTCTTTGTGATGCATGGTGCCGATGCACGAATTCTTTACGAAGCACATCCGCATATTGGCACGAATAAATTGCCTCAGATTGTTACCAAGATGCGCGAAAGCATTGAAGCCTGCGGTGGTGAGGTGCATTTCAATTGTAAGCTCACCGATATCGAAACACAATTCGATAGTGTTCAATCGATAACTATTAATGACAATCTAAAAATCGCAGCGACACAGGTTATACTAGCTACAGGTCATAGTGCTCGCGATATTTTCGAACTGCTTAGAAGGAAAAATATTTTCATTGAATCGAAACCATTGGCTATTGGCGTGCGTGTAGAGCACCCACAGCATATTATCGATGCTTCTCAATATAAGTGCGAGGTTCGTCCCGATTACCTCCCTCCTGCTTCCTATAGCCTTGTAACGCAGGTAAAAGAAACGGGAGTGTTTAGCTTTTGCATGTGCCCTGGTGGAATTATTGCACCAGCTGCTACTGCTGGAGGTGAGGTGGTGGTGAATGGATGGAGCCCTAGCAAGCGCGATGGGCGCTTTGCCAATAGCGGCATGGTGGTGAGTATTGGCGAAAAAGATTATGCAAAATATTCGAAGGAAGGCCCACTTGCTTCCTTGCAGTATCAAAGAAAAATTGAACAGGATTGTTATGTGGCAGGCAATAATTCGATAAAAGCGCCTGCCCAGCGTATCAACGATTTCATTCAAGGAAAACGATCCACCTCTTTACCCGATTGCAGCTATCTTCCGGGTTTAACCATTGCCGATTTACAACAGATACTACCCGAAGAAATATCATCGCGATTGCGCATTGCCTTAAAAGAATTTAGCAATAAGATTAGAGGCTATAATACTGCCGATGCCATTATGGTGGCAACCGAAAGCCGAACAAGCAGCCCAGTGCGTATTACTCGTGATGCCGAAACATTGCAGCATGTGCAAATCAAAGGACTGTATCCATGTGCCGAAGGGGCCGGTTATGCTGGTGGAATTGTAAGTGCTGCCATCGACGGACAACGTGTGGCGCTCTCCATTGCGCAATTGTAGGCTTATTCTAGCCTGATTATATCCCCCAGTAAAGGTTAAATCAAAAAGGGTGAATTGTTCACCATCGATGATTAAATTCTTTATTAATAATTTATTTCCTTTCATTTGCTTCCTAATTTTTTATTCATCTTCCATGAAAAAATATATTTATACCTCTTTGATTTTTGCTACCCTTCTGGGGGCTTGTAACAGTTCAAACAACAATGCTAAACCTGCAATGACGAACGCCGACTCTATTACCTTTAACAACAATGAATTTGCCGATTTGCAATTATTGCAATACAAGATCGATGGATTTGAAAATCTATCTCTCAATGAGAAAAAGCTGGCCTACTATCTCTATCAAGCCGCGCTTAGTGGACGTGATATGATTTATGATCAGAAAGATAAAAACGGATTGCTAATTCGTAAGACATTAGAAAATATTTACACTACCTATAGTGGAGATAAGAAATCGGTTGAATGGAATCAGTTCCAGGAATATTGCGGACGCTTCTGGTTCAGCAATGGCAATCACCACCACTATAGCAATGATAAATTTGTACCAAAATGTAGCTTCGAATATTTCACCGACCTCATCAACAAAAGCGATGCGAAAGGATTTGATATGGCTGGATTTCCAAGTTTGGCTGAGCTAAACAACTATTTGAAACCATATATTTTCGATGCCAAATTTGAAGCGAAACTGGTTGACTTAACCAAGGATGTTGACAATGTAAAAGCATCTTCTGTGAACTTCTATGAAGGCGTTACTCAAGCCGAAGTAGAAGAATACTATTCAAAATTCAGCACCAAGGGCAATGCACCAAGCTGGGGATTGAATAGCAAAACAGTGAAAGAAAATGGAAAGGTTACCGAACGCATCTGGAAAATGGGAGGCATGTACAGTGGCTCTATTGAAAAAATTGTGATGTGGTTAGAAAAGGCAGTAACAGTGGCTGAGAACGATAAACAAAAAGATGCATTAGAAAAATTGATTAAGTTTTACAAAAGTGGTGATGTGAAAGACTTCGATGAATATTGTATCGCTTGGGTAAAAGATTTGGATAGTAAGATAGATGTGGTGAATGGTTTCATTGAAGTATATATGGACCCCATTGGCAAAAAAGGATCTTACGAGAGTGTGGTAAGTATTAAAGATGAGGTGGCAACAAAAACCATCAAAGCGATTGCCGATAATGCACAATGGTTTGAAGATCATTCACCATTGATGCCACAACACAAAAAGAAACAAGTGAAAGGAATCAGTGCCAAAGCCATTACTGTGATTGTAGAAAGTGGTGATGGAGCCCCTTCAACCCCAATAGGAATCAACCTTCCGAATGCCGATTGGATTCGTTCTTCACATGGCTCGAAATCGGTATCCTTAGCGAATATCGTTCATAGCTATACCGAAGCGAGTGCTAAAAAAGGATCGTATGGAGAGTTTGCTTTTAGCCAAGAGTATATCGACTTGAACAAACAATATGGAAGCCTGGCCGGTGACTTACACACCGATATGCATGAGTGTATTGGTCATGCCAGCGGACAAATAGAACCCGGAGTTGAAACAACAGATAAAACATTGAAGAACTATGCTTCTTGCTTAGAAGAAGCCCGTGCGGACTTGGTAGGACTCTATTTCATCATGGATCAAAAATTAATTGATATTGGTGTGATGCCTTCTATGGATGTTGCCAAATGCGAATACAATAATTATATCACGAACGGATTAATTTCTCAGTTGACACGTATCGAATTGGGTAATAATTTAGAGGAAGCACATATGCGTAATCGCCAGCTGGTAGCCAAATGGGCGTATGATCATGGCAAAAAAGACAATGTAATTGAATTCGTAAAACGCGATGGCAAGACGTTTGTAAAAGTAAACGACTACGAAAAATTACGTGTTTTGTTTGGTGAGTTATTGAAGGAAATACAACGAATCAAATCGCAAGGTGATTATAAGGCAGGCTCAGAATTGGTTGAAGGATACGGTGTGATTGTTGACCAAGAGTTATTGAAAGAAGTAAAAGAGCGTTATGCAAAACTTAACTTGAAACCTTATCGTGGATTTATTCAACCTCGCTTAGTAGCCGTGATGGATGGAGAAAATATCACCGATGTGAAAGTGGAATACCCTGAAAATTTCTTCGAACAAATGATTGAATACGGAAAGAACTATGCGTTTTTACCTGTGAAGAATTAAACTCTCAATACAAAGTAAAAGCCGCAACAGCATCCTGTTGCGGCTTTTTTATTTATCTTTAAACTGGTTATGCTTTAATCCAGCTAAATTTATGTTCGATGGTTGGGGTACGCATTCTGTCAGCAATACGAATCAAACGATCGGGAAGCGACATGATATAATCACGAGCTTTTTCCGCTTCATCGTTGAGGTTGGGCATATTTTCAATTTTCCATTCGCTGATGAGACCTTGCATAATTTCAACATAATCCATAGAAGTATAAACTCCCAATCGTTGTGCTGCATCGCTGAAATTGGCGAAAGTGTTTACTTTCTCACCCAGTTCGCGCATGTACATGGCTGGCATTACAATTTTCTTGCGCATCATATCTTCGAAAGCCTTCATCATTTCACTTGGGTCGAGTTCGAAAATACGAGAAACGAAGGTCTTGTATGCTTTGGCATGACGCGCTTCATCGCTGGCAACGAGTCCGCAAAGGCGCGACAATACGACATTACCACTTGCTTTGGCCAAGCTTGCCACGCGGCGATGTGATATATTGGTAGCAGTTTCCTGAAAGCTGGTATAGATGAAACTGCGGTATGGATCGCTTCCTGTTTGAATATCGAAACCATCGTTGATTAAGAATTGCACCGAAGCTTCGAATTTGGGCATATCCACGCGACCACTGAGGTATAGATATCTGTTCAATACATCACCATGGCGATTTTCTTCGGCAGTCCAGCCACGGATCCATCGCATCCAGCTATCAGCTCGTTGAGGCTGAACGCCGTCCATGCTAACCAGCCATGACTCGTAGGTAGGCAATGCCTCTTCGGTGATGGTATCGCCAATGAGTACTGCGAGTAGGTCGTAGCTTAGGTTTTCTGCCTGTCCCTGAACGGTTTTAATTTCTTCAATAAAATTTTCCTGGGTAGAATCGGGCAATAACTCGCCTGGCTGCCAATTGGTTTCTATGGATTTTAAAAACTCGTCGGAATATTTTTCTACGTCGTTACCTAAGTGTAACATTACTTCTCTTCTGTTGATGCTCTGCGCCTGATTCATTTTTCTCTTAAAAACGGCAAAGGTACGTCAATTTAAGCGAAAATGGAGGTTAAAATAGTGTGAATGTGAATAGGTAAGGAGTGGGATTGGAGTTGGGAGGAGCTGCAACAACGAACCGAGTTACATTAGAACGAAGATAATATTCATGTCGATTATCTAGAAAATCAGGTTAAGAATACATTTATTCTATTCCTTTTAGATATCATTCTACTATCAACTTATAACAGAACCCATTCTCCGCTTTAATAAAATAAATTGCGGGAGGCAAATCAACAGCAATTAGTTTCTCCCCTTGAGCCTCAACATTTTCTGCAAGTATTTCATGGCCTAAAACATCATATAATACAAACTGAATTTCTGACGCAGTAGTGTTTGAAATAATAAAATTCCCTTTACTTGGATTTGGATAAACTTTGATATTGGAATTTTCATTCTTGTCTTCAATTCCAGTTTTGGCAGGGTATACTTTGGTGAGAATTGCCTTGTCTGGATTGCGTAAATAGTTTCCCATAAAATACAGGGTATCATTATTCGTAAAAAAATAACTATGTATTAAAGTATCTTGTTTATCCAAGGTTTTTGATAATTTCGACTTCACCGCGATATTGTAGTTATAATCCAAATAACAAACGCTATTATTCACGCCACTGTTATTTCCTGTTATAAAATAATCAACCCCATCCGACAATCCGATGAATGAATACGCACCGTCAATCTTAAGTTTATTACGCAAATTAAAAATCGATCCATTCAATCCTAAATCAAAAACAAATAGCGAATCTTTATTATAATAATTGGCAAGCAGTACAAATTTTCCATTTGCCATCGTTAGATTAAGATTTTGCAATGGAGTTGAATTATCTACGTAATAATAAAACATAGCCGAATCTATTTTGGAATTTGAAATTGAATGCGTGTAAATTTTGTAATTATTATTTTCTTTTCTTGTAATAATAAGTTGCTTATTAAAAAAACAGAAATCCGATCCTTTTATACTACTAAAATCATATTCGACTTTGGTGACAATTTTTATAACCGAATTACCACTGATGATATAATAGGAATTAACGAACTTTTTTAGCGCATCATTATAGGAAAGTATATTAACGATATCTGTATCGCCATACCGCTTCAAATAACCACTATAGCCCTGGGAGCCGTATTGGCTAATCAGAATTGAATCCGCTTTATTGGGACTTAAGTTTTTCCGATACAAATAAACCTGGCTGTTTTGATAATCCGTTTTTATATATTCATAAAAAAAACTACTGCTTTGTTCGAAGAATTCAAATCCTGAATTTGTAGAATAAAATGATCAAGAATTCCTGCCTGGGCATTTGTCATTGGATTAATCTCCATTACATAAAAGTCATTCATAGAGTTTTTACTTCTTAGAATTGCATTATGTCCATTTTTAAAGTAGCCTTTAACAATATTGGAATAAACTTCGGGGAATTTGGTTTCTTTAATTATGAAACCTTGAGAGTAGGCTGATGAAAAACAGAATGACAGAATCAGAAGGATTTTATTTGTAAATTTCATATTCTAAATTTTTTAATTAGAACAAAAATACAAAATAACATTTGTAAATCCAAGGGACACGGAAGCTTTTTGCTGCTATTGCTATACAGGAAGTTGTTTGGGGATTTTCAAATAGAATACATTGTTATTCGGAGTCTTCGAATTGCCGTTGGTCAGGAGACGCAACGGCGGACAGAGGTTTTCTAGGCCGGAGATGCGGTAGTGAAGAGTTATCCTTCGAATATATTTTAGGCTTTAGTAGAAATGAAAGAATTCATCGCAAGTCAGAGTCTTCGAATTGCCGTTGGTCGAGAGACGCAACGGCGGACAGCGTTTTGATAGGCCGGAGATGCGGTAGTGACGAGTTATGCTTCGAATATAGGGTAGGTTATAGTTCGAAACTAAAGAACAAAATAGAAGGCGCTTATTCGAAAGCTGCCTATTACAAAATCAACAAACAAACCGCTCCTTAAAACGGACTCCGAAAATCAGGATTGTTTAAGAAAGCAGTATCGGTAAACGTTTTCATGAATTTCACCAAATTGGCTTTTTGCGTTACTGTGAGATTCAATCCATAGATCTTCGCTGGCTTGGTCATCAGTGGGTCGATATTGGGGGCATTCCAATGCACTCCTGAATTATAAAATTCTACCACCTCTTCTAATGTTGCAAACCGGCCATCGTGCATATACGGTGCTGTGAATTCAATATTTCTTAGGGTTGGCGGACTAAATTTACCCTTGTCTGTTTCATTCTTTGTTACATTATAATACCCCAAGTCGGCACCCGTTGGCATCGAATCGAGCCCCGTATTATTAAAGGTATTAGAAGTAAACAACGGATAACCATGACAATGAAAGCAGTCGCCACGCTCTGTGAAAAATGTTTGAAATCCATCCATCTCTTCAGGAGTAAGATTTACTTCGCGTCGGAAAAATTTATCAGCCTTCGATTGTGATGAAATCATAGTGCGCATAAATTGTGAAATGGCATACACGATTTTCAATTGCAACTGATCGGCGCTTAGAATAGAAATATCATCGATATTAAATGCTTCTTTAAACAATAATGGATACTTATCATGCTTCTTTAATTTTTCAAATAAAAGGGGCATATTGGTATTGAAAAACTCCGGACCAAAATCAGCCAATCCAATCAAATCCAACTTCGGTGCCGAGCCATCCCAGAAATATTCAGGATCCCAAGCCAAATTAACATGTGCCGGAACGCTGGTCTTGACACCCGATTGCGCCACAAACAATGGAAATGAATAAGAGTAACCAGGATTATGACATGAAGAACACGACCTGCCATTGGTGGATAGAATAGGATCATAATAGAGCATTCGGCCTAAACGAATGCCTTCCACGGTGAGTGGATTGTCGGCAGGAATATACGGAGGTGGAAATCCTTTTGGGACATTCAATTGATAGGGTGTTGGTGTATATACTGCAGGAAGTTTATTTCCTTTCTGACAAGCATAAGCCATTACCAAAATTACGAGTGATAGATAGATTAATTTCTTCATGACACTTAAAATTTAAAAACATCAACTCCATTATTTGCAAATTTCTTCATAGCAACGACATTGCCCATAATATAATTCCCATCTGTATTAAAATCGAATACCGCAGGATTGCGAAACCATTCATTGATATTCATATTCATAAAAATCGGGGTTTTGGTACCCTCAGTAATCGTGATTGCTTTATAAAGTTTGACTGGAATCAGGCAGGTATCAGTTCCGAGATGCATATTGAATCCATACGATTTCCCCTGATCCTTGAAATAGCCTTCAAATTTCATGAAATGATATCCTCCGCCCATCATCATGGGCCATTGCATATTGATATTGTCGACCGTGGCTGGCAACGAATCGGTTCTGTTTAATTTTGGGTCCAAGCCAATATTGAATTTCAATCCAATATAATTGCCTGCTGGAATTCCTCCCATAACCACCTTATTGGTATTGGCGTTAAAGGCATCCATAAATAAATAATCTTTTACTTCTACCAAACTGCTATCCAACTTTATTAAGCTAATTCGAGATAGGTAATAAATAAGATTATTGACGCTGTATTGATATCCCGCTTGTGTAGTATAAATAAACGAATCGGAAACTAGCGGAACCTGATCAGCATGATAGCTCACATTTAAAACCATTTCTGTTGCAGGAGTTTCGGTTCCTGGAGGGGGGCTTACCTTTTTAGTACATGCAGTAAAAAGCGCGATGAATATGATTGCATAAATAGATTTCATGATATTTATAATTTAGTATTTCAATATTAGCGATAAATGCACTAGTAAAGTATGAGTGAAATCATTCGATTACTGCAACTAGTGTTACACTAAATATCAAGCATTTAGAATATAAAACAAATCTTATTAGGCAGGTAACATATGAGCATATTGCCTGCGCTCCTTCTCTTCAATTATCAAACGCAATTCACGACTCATTTGCCCAGCAATGGCGGTATTTTCAGAGGCTCTGCGAATTAGGTAAGGAATCACCGATTTCACTGGTCCATAAGGTAAATATTTGGTTACATTATATCCAGCATCGGCCAAGTTATAAGTGATATGATCGCTCATGCCATAGAGCTGAGAGAAGTATACATGTGGATGATCATTCGCAATTTTCATCTCTGCCATTTTATGAACCAAATGCATGGTGCTCGCTTCATTGTGTGTACCAGCGCAAAGCGTGATGATATCAATATTCTCCAAGCAAATTTCAACGGCCTTATCAAAATCGCGATCAGTATCATCTTTACACCCTTGCATTGGGGTATGGTAATTCATTTGTTGAGCACGAATATTTTCGCGCTCGAGATAGGCCCCACGCACCAGTTTGATGCCAATAAAGAAATTCCCTTCCCTTGCTTTGGCAATGAGTTTATGTAAATAATCCAATCGGTCCCAACGATACATTTGTATGGTGGTGAGCACTATTGCCGACTTTTTATTCTCCCTTGCCATGGCTTCTTCGGCAATCATATCAATGGCTTCCTGAATCCAAGTTTCTTCGGCATCGATATATACTGGCACATTCGATTCGCCGGCATGCCAGCAAATTTCAGCGAGTCGTTGTTTTACCTGATGCAGTTCTTCTTCTTCTTGTTTGCTCAAAGCTGTTTTGGCAGTGAGTTTTTCCAAGAGTCCGAAACGCGCGATGCCGGTTAGTTTTAAGCAGGTATAGGGGATTGCTGGATTGTCTTTTGCCACCGCAATAATTTTCAAAATCTCATCCTTGGTCTTGATAAAATCCTCTTCACTGTCTTTTCCTTCTACCGAATAATCGAGTATCGATCCGATATGTGATTTACCCAATCGAGTAACCACCGCCTTGCTTTCATCGATGGATTCGCCTCCGCAAAACTGTTTGAAAATAGTTGCTTTGATGGGCCTTCTAATAGGCAACCCAATTTTTATTGCGAAGATGGTGAGCTTTGAAAAGAGTTTTACTAATAAGGGTTGTCCCATTAATTTAAAAAGCCATATCGACTGGCGGAGTTCACCTTTATCTTTGGCTTTGAAAGCCTTTTCAGTATTTTCAAATGAGAGTTGGGGAAGTGGCATATTACTTATATTTAGATTTTCATATTTATCCATTCGGCAAGGATGGTTTCAAATTGCGCTTGTAACGATTCGCCCTTATCGAGTGCATACCAGAGATGTAAATTCACTACAAATACTTCATGGGTAACATCAGGATTTTGGGATTTATATTCATCAACACGTTCTTGAATCCCTTTTGGGCGTGGCCCCCAAACCCCCAATTCTGTTCCGGTTAAGGTATCTAAACAAATTAACTTAGGGATGGAGCGTGAACCTTTGGTTAGGTACATATTCATTAATTCGGGGTTCTCATCTCGCATTACTACTTGCATTTGAATATGCTCCGATAAACTAGCAATTTTGGCAATGAAGGGCAAACATTGAGCGCTGTCGCCACACCAGGCCTCCGATAAAACAATCCATTTCCATGGGCGTTTCAAGTTGCCAAGCAAACGATCAATCGATGGAATTACTTCAGCGTACTTATCAATACGTTTCATTCGTTGCGCATTGATTTTAGTAGCTTCAATCCGCTCCTCAGTAGGTTCTATGCCACTGGTAATACCCAATTTTGCTAAATCGAGCACGCGGTTCTTGTACAACTCATAAGAAGTTGCATTAATTAATTCAGGCAATTGTTTTGGGGCACTCATAGGTTAATTCGTTTACAAATATGCTTAGGTGAGGTTGGGAAACCTATGACTCAAGTCATGAGAATAACTCCACTTACTTTGCTCATTTTATGAATGGAAGAAATTACTTATATCATATTGAATCCTGACTTGCATCATGTAAAATCAATGGTGATGAGAATAATTTCGCCATAGATAATTTACAAGTGCAGTTGAAAGCTGGGAAATAAACAAAAAGTTTTGAGAAAGGACACGCATTACCACAACTAACAATAAATATAATACCAACTAAAATGGCGAACAAGATTAAAATCATGGATGGCAACGAAGCGGCGGCTTATATTGCCTATAAAACCAGTGAAGTATGTGCAATTTATCCGATCACTCCATCATCGACAATGGGCGAATTTTGTGATGAATGGTCGGCAGCAAGTATCAAAAACGTTTTTGGAGAAGTACCTCGCGTTATGGAGATGCAAAGTGAAGGTGGCGCAGCAGGTGCCATTCACGGCTCTTTACAAGGCGGAACATTATCATCAACTTTCACCTGTTCGCAAGGATTACTGTTGATGATTCCGAACATGTACAAAATTGCAGGAGAGCTCACTCCTACGGTATTTCATATCGCAGCTCGTACACTTGCTACGCATGCATTATCAATTTTTGGCGACCACTCGGATGTGATGTCGGTGCGTCAAACAGGTTGGGCCATGCTCTTTGGAAGAAATGCACAAGAGGCCATGGATATGGCTTTGATAGCGCAAGCATCAACACTTAAATCTCAAATTCCTTTCTTAAATATATTCGATGGTTTCCGTACCTCACACGAACTTGCAAAAGTAAATGTGATTCCTGATGAAGTAATTTTGCAGATGATTGATGAGGAAGATATTCTTGCATTTCGCAGAAGGGCTTTATCTCCTGAGAATCCAAATATCAGAGGCACAGCACAAAATCCCGATGTATTTTTCCAAAGCAGAGAAGCATCAAATAAATACTATTTGAACACTCCTGCTATCATCACCTCGATGATGAATAAGTTTGCTGAACTTACTGGTCGTCAATACAAATTGTATGAATATTACGGCCACCAAAGTCCCGATCGTATCATCATCATTATGGGCTCAGGATCGGGTGCTGTAAACGAAACCGTTAAATACTTGAATGAACGCGGCGAGAAAGTTGGATATCTTTATATTAGAATGTTCCGCCCCGTGGATGTGAAAGCTTTAGTAGAAAGCATTCCTGAGTCGGTGAAACATATTGCAGTACTCGATCGGTGCAAAGAGCCCGGTGCTATTGGCGATCCATTATATATGGATATCGTTACTGCGATTAATGAAGCATGGGTTGGAAACAGACCAAGCATCATCGCGGGTCGTTACGGATTGGCATCGAAAGAATTCACCCCTGCTATGGTGAAATCAATTTTCTCTGAGTTGAAAAGCAATGAGCCAAAACATCATTTCACTATTGGTATCGACGACGATGTAACATTCACCAGTTTATATTATGATAAAACCTTCTCACTCGACAGTCAGCATTTGTTCCGTGGCTTGTTCTACGGACTGGGAGCTGATGGTACGGTGAGTGCAAATAAAAACTCCATCAAAATTATTGGTGAAACCACCGATAATTATGTTCAAGGATATTTTGTATACGACTCTAAAAAATCAGGATCGCTTACCGTATCGCATTTGCGATTTGGCAAGAGCCCAATCGAATCAACCTATTTGGTGAATTCGGCCAACTTCATCGCATGTCATCAATTCAACTATATCAACAAATATGATATCTTGAAGAATGCAGAACATGGTGCCACCTTATTGCTCAACTCACCTTATAACACTGAAGATGTTTGGACCAAAATTCCACAACATATTCAAGAAGAAATTATTGAGAAGGAGTTGAAGTTTTATGTAATCAACGCTACAAAAGTAGCGCGTGAAACCGAGATGGGATCGCGTATCAATACCATCTTACAAACTTGCTTCTTTGCCATTGCAGGTATCCTTCCAAAAGAAGAAGCCATTGAAAGAATTAAGAGTGCCATCAAAAAATCATACGCTGCCAAAGGTGATAAAGTAGTTCAAAAGAATTTTAATGCTGTGGACAAGACCATTGAGAATTTAGTTCAAATAGATTATTCTCAATACAAAACTGGAACATTGGCAGTTGAAAGCGCCGTAACTAGCAATGCGCCTACCTTTGTGAAAGATGTACTTGCTAAGATATTATCGTTCGAAGGCGATGAATTGCCTGTGAGTGCCTTCCCTGTTGATGGTCAGTATCCAGTGGGAACCACCCAATATGAAAAAAGAAATATTGCTGATAAGTCGCCAGTATGGGATGCCGATTTGTGCTCTCAATGTGGCAAGTGTTATTTGATTTGTCCGCATGCTGCCATACGTGTAAAAGTGTATGATAAAGGATTGACTGAAGGCGCACCCGCAACATTCAAACATATCGCTCCTATTGGAAAAGAATTTAATAAAGAAAACGAAGCATATACATTACAAGTATCTGTTGAAGATTGTACTGGATGTAATTTATGTGTGGAGTATTGCCCTGTAACAAGTAAAACCGACTTAATGCATAAGGCCATCAATATGGTAGATCAAACATTGACCAAGCCTGATGAAATTAAGAACTGGGATTATTTCTTATCGTTACCAGAAATTGATCGCGATCGAGTGAACTTAAATACCGTTAAAGGAACTCAATTTTTACAACCGTTATTCGAATTTTCGGGTGCTTGTGCTGGCTGTGGTGAAACACCTTATTTGAAATTACTCACTCAATTATATGGTGACCGAATGGTGGTAGCCAATGCAACGGGATGCTCATCCATTTATGGAGCCAACTTACCTACTACGCCATGGACCAAGAACAACGATGGTTGCGGACCCGCTTGGGCCAACTCATTATTTGAAGACAATGCGGAGTTTGGATTGGGAATCAAGATGTCGTTTGATAAACAAATTGATATTGCGAAAACCATCTTAGTAAATAATAAAGCACTGATAGGTGAAGAACTGGTAGATGCCATTTTGAATGCTGACCAAAGTAACGAAGCTGGCATTCGCAAGCAACGTGCCAGAATAAAAGAGCTACGTAGTCGCATTGCATTGACCGACTCTTTCGATGCGAAGCAATTAAAAATCATCGCCGATCACCTCGTGAAAAAATCACATTGGATTGTGGGTGGTGATGGATGGGCTTATGATATTGGCTTTGGAGGCTTAGACCATGTATTATCAACTGGTGAAAATTTAAATATCATCGTGTTGGATACTGAAGTTTATTCAAATACTGGAGGGCAAAAATCAAAATCTACTTCAATAGGTGCCAGTGCAAAATTCTCGGTAAATGGAAAAGAAAATTCTAAGAAAGATTTGGCATTACAAGCCATTGCACATGGATCGGTATATGTAGCACAGATTGCGATGGGAGCCAACGATGCCCACGCAATTAAAACCATTCAGGAAGCAGAAGCCTTCCCAGGCACTTCAATTGTAATTGCTTATAGCCATTGTATTGCGCATGGGTATGATATGGCACATGGAGCCGATCAACAAGTAGCTGCGGTGAAATCGGGCTACTGGCCACTATTCCGTTACAATCCGTTGAAACCAAAAGGAGAGCGATTCTCACTCGATTGCAAAGCACCATCGCTCGACTTAAAAGAATTCTTATATCACGAATCACGATTCAGTTCTTTAACACGTTCAAATGCCGATCATGCTGCCGATTTATTAGCGGAAGCCGAAAAAGGCATCTTGAACCACTGGGATCGATTGAACTCTCTCAATACACTTTAACGATCTAATATGACTGTTAAAGATTACGACGCACGTTAGTTGGTGAATTCCAAAGGCGCTTATCAGAAACTCAAAAGTCTGGTAAGCCGCCCGCGGAATATGAGTTAGCAACCAATTGCCACAAAATTATTTTTTGTTATAATCGTTGTTTTTTATAAGAATAGAATTCATCATTTATAAATGAATTGACAATGCAAGTTGAAATTGCAGTTTAAAACTTTTGCAAAATTCAATTGATTTAATTAATTAACCTCAAAAAAAACTAATACAACCTTACGTTTGTTTTTGAAGAACCGTATAAGGCAATCTTAAATCCTGTTCCGTTTTTGTATTACATCTTCCACAATGATATTCTAGCGTTGTGTTAATTTTCTTACTCATTACATGAGTAATTTGAATTGGCGTTTCGCCGGGCATATTCATTAGCGCTTGTTCATTAACAGTGCCACAAGTGCGGCACTTTGTATGGTATTTTACCCCTTCATATTCCATTAGTGACTTTGTTTGTACAAATATATTAATTGCTGATTAATAAACTTGAAAACTTAAGAACATTCCAATTAAATTGGTGCAGAACACAACCGATTCTTTATTTTCTTCTATTGTCAATATCCTTCACGGTATCTTGAACAGAGGCTCTTGCGTTTTCTTTTTGCCGATTTCGCAAATATACTGCTGGCATCAGATTGCCTTTTTTCATGCGCTCATCCATGCTATGACGTGAAATTGAATCGGTTAAATATTTCTCAATAAGTAAGCTCGCGATGGGTGCAGCCCAATCGGATCCAAACCCAGCATTTTCAACTACTACAGCGATGGCTATCTTTGGATTGTCTCGAGGTGCAAAGGCCACAAATACGGAGTGATCCTTTCCATGTGGATTTTGTGCTGTACCTGTTTTACCGCAGTATTGTATTTCGGGAATTTTGCAATTCGATGCGGTACCACTTTGCACCACCTGATACATCCCTTCAATTACATAATCAAAGTATTTTCGTTCGATGGCTACCTTATGTTGTTCATGATATTTCGGATCAATATCTCCGTTATTGCCAATATTTTTCACTGCATGTGGGATGCAGTAATATCCTCTATTCGCAATGATGCTCACCACATTGGCCATTTGCATCGGAGTGATTCCTAACTCACCTTGACCAATAGCTAATGAAATTAAATTCGATGATTTCCAAGCCCCCTTACCGTAAACTTTATTATAATAATCCACCGAACGAAGAATCCCACCGTTTTCAAAAGGCAAGTCAATACCCAACTTTTGCCCAACACCAAACTGACGAATTTTCTCGTACCAATTTCTGTATCCATCTTCAATGTTTGAATACTTTGGCTGATCAACGATACTCCTAAAAACATAGCAATAGTAGGAGTTACATGAGTATGCTACACTTTGAATTAAATCGAGCGGAGATGGGTGTGAGTGACAACCTGGCTTCCCTCCCATTACTGGATAACCTCTATAGCAAGGGTAACGAGTATCCGGAACAAGTAAACCTTCTTGTTGTGCAATTAACGCCTGCATGCTCTTGAAGATAGAGCCTGGTGGATACATTGCATCTAGTGGGCGATTGTATAATACCTTGGCTGGATCGTCGTTGAGCACTGCGTAATTTTTATTTTTCTCTCTTCCAATTAACAAATTGGGATCATAACCTGGGCTACTAATCATGGCCAAAATCTCCCCTGTTTCGGGATCGATTGCTACAATACTTCCCACCTTATTTTGCATGAGCTCCTCTCCATAATTTTGCAACTTCACTGAAATTGACAGATGCAAATCGGTTCCAGGAACAGCCGGAATATCTGACTTCCCATCTTTAAAAGAACCTTTCTTGGTGCCTGCCACATCTTGAATAAAGAAACTCATTCCTTTACGTCCACGCAAGGTATCTTCATAGCTACGCTCCAAACCCGACTTGCCAATTGCTTCACCACGCAAATAATAATTTTTTGATCGTGCAATATCCTGATCGCTTACTTCCCGTATAAATCCGAGCAAATGTGCACCACTGGCATGATTATATTTTCTATCGGTGCGCGTCTGAATGGTGAGACAGGGGTAATGATATAAATTCTCTTGCACCGTGGCATACATCTTATCCGACAGTTCCTTCTCTAGCACATAAGGTTTGGTGCTTTTGTAATGAAGTGAGTCGTGAACAATAGCGTAAACTCTACTAATAAACTCTTCCTTTTCAATACCAACAATACGACAAAGCCCCATGGTATCGATATTACGGGCCTGACGAGGGTATATCATCAAGTCGTATATGGCATCATTGTAAACCATCAATTCTCCATAACGATCATATATTAACCCACGTGATGGATACACAATTTCTTCGAGACGACCAGCTTCTACTTCACGAGTATTCACCACTTGAAGTACAAACAAGCGAATGAGGAAAACCAATGCCACCAATGCAAAAATGATATAGAAAGTAATTTTACGTCGATCTAAATTTTGCATGGCTATTGTTTTTTGGAAGTAGGCATCAATAGATATTCTATAAGAATCACAAGAAGCAATGATGCGAGCGCACTAAGGCTTGTTTTTAGAATTGTGAAGAAGAATTCACGGAAAGTATTCACCTCTAAGAAATATAAAACCAAATGATGTGCAAAAAGCAAAACAATGGCATATACAGAAAACCAAGCCAAGCCTTTATCACGGATATCTGGCTTAATATTCTTTTCGAAATTTTCTTTGCTTAAAGAAGCCTTTAAAAAGTAGATACGAAGAAAGCCCATGAACACCGTGGCTGAAGCATGGATGCCAGATGTGAATTGTAATAAGTCGACCGTAATTCCAACAGCAAAGCTCAAGAGTAATACCAAGAAGAAGGAGGTATTTACTGGCAGGAGCAAAATGAATAATGGATATACGAATGGATTTATCAAATTGTATTGCAACATTTGATTGATGACAAATACTTGAAGTATCACCAAAAAAACAAAGCGCAATGCTTGATAAATTATATCGCGGTACACGGTTACTGTTTTATACTATTTAATAAATTTTGTTGCTCTTCATAATCCAAATTACGAACTACATAAACTTTATATAGTGTTTCAAATGGCGTAGAAAGGCGGATACTGATACGATTGGTATTGCCATCGATACTTGACTCCAACACCGTTCCTATTTTTATATTACCAGGGAAAATATAATTCAATCCACTGGTTGAAATTGTTTGTCCTGGCACTACTTTGACATGTTTATTGATATCATCTATTTGAGCTAACAATGGGCTTTTGCCATTCCACATTAAGGTGCCCGAATTATTGCTGCTATCAATTTTCGCGCTAATATGAGCATTGCTATTAAGCAACGAAATCACGGTACAAAAATGCTCACTTACATCATATACAATTCCCACCACTCCTTCGTTACAAACTACACCACTTTGTTTGGTAATACCATCGGCAGCCCCCACATTGAGCATAAGGTAGTTATTCCGATTAGATGTTGAATTACTAATTACATCTGCTGCGGTGTAAACATAACGACCGATATATTTGTTTGTTGAATCTTTGAAATTAATGGTATCCGAATGATGGGTAAGAGAATCGGCACGATAAAGATTATTGTACAACCTCGCATTTTCGGCCATCACACTATCGTTAATTTGTCGGAGATGAAAATACGAAGTGATTTTATTCGCTGAATTATATATACCTCCTGTGAAGCTATTGGCCGTATTGATAAAACTCGCTTTATGAAAAGGACTATTATTATAAACCAATACCAATGAAATCACCTCAAAGATAAAGAACACCCAAAAGATTTTAAATCGTATGAAGAAATAAAAAAACTGTTGCATGGGTTGATTTAGAAGCGAGTGTTGGTGATTGTTTGAGAGGTAATTACACGAATCTATTTAAAATCTTCTAACGAGTCATTGGACTATAATCTAATTCGGCTAACAATTTCTTAGGTAGCATTTTAAAATCGATAGATGTACCGAATAAATTAAGAATTACTTATTGCATTAAGAATTTGAAGGTGGCAATATTTTTCAAGGCAATACCTGTACCTCGCACTACAGCGCGCAATGGATCTTCGGCAACATACACAGGGAGTTTTGTTTTCTGAGCAATACGTTTGTCGAGTCCGCGAATCAATGCACCACCACCGGTGAGGTATAAGCCTGTTTGGTAGATATCTGCAGATAATTCAGGAGGAGTTAATTCCAATGCACGTAAAATTGCTTCTTCAATTTTCGAAATCGACTTATCGAGGCATTGTGCAATTTCGCTGTAAGAAACAGTTACTTGCTTAGGAACCCCTGTCATTAAGTCGCGACCATTCACAGCATAATCAGAAGGTGGTTTTTCGAGTTCCGTAAGCGCAGAGCCTACTTCAATTTTGATACGTTCGGCAGAGCGTTCTCCCAACAAAAGATTGTGCTGGCGACGCATGTACTCAATAATATCATCGGTGAATTCATCACCCGCAACACGTATTGATTGATCGCAAACAATACCACTCAAGGCAATTACAGCAATTTCTGTAGTACCTCCACCGATATCAATAATCATATTTCCTTTGGGTTCGCTTACATCGATACCAATACCGATTGCAGCCGCCATGGGCTCATGAATCATATATACTTCTTTTCCTCCGGCCTTTTCGGCGCTATCTCTAACCGCTCTTTTTTCTACTTCAGTGATACCACTTGGAATGCAAATTACCATTCGCAATTGTGGTGGAAACATTCTACGACCGGGGTTAATCATTTTAATCATCCCCTTAATCATTTCTTCTGCAGCTTGAAAATCGGCAATCACACCATCTTTCAAAGGGCGAATGGTTCGAATTTCATCATGGGTCTTTCCATGCATCTGCATGGCTTGATTACCAATAGCAACAACTTCGCCAGTGGTTCTGTTTTTTGCAATGATAGATGGCTCATCGACCACTACCTTATCTTTAAAAATAATTAAAGTATTCGCTGTACCTAAATCAATAGCCAGCTCCTGTGTTAAAAAATTAAATATTCCCATGAAAAATTGTGTCGAAAGGGCATTTATCTAATGCACTGCGAATTTATTAAACGATTTACGCAATCACAAATTTAATATTGGGATTTTTAGCGTTTGCGTTACCCGCGAAAAATGCCCTTGTTTTGGGTTAATCAAAGGTTTGAAAAGAAGACAAAATTGTAGACTAATTATGACAAAAGCCTGAGACTTTTGGTGCCTTATTCTAAAGATTAAGTGGTATTATTGTGAAAACATTTCTTTGAATGAGAAAACGCTACGTTGCTATTTTGCTTTTTTTTGTGGGTCATTGGGCAATAGCTCAAGGCCCCTACTTTTACTCGAATACCGTTCACCATTTCGAAACCATTTTGAATGGGAGTCAGCAATGGCGATACTTTGTGGGCAATAGCGAGCCGGACTCCAATTGGAGAAGAGCCACTTTTAGTGATGCCAGCTGGAGTGCAGGTAACGGGGGTATTGGCTACGGTGATAACGATGATGCAACCATCCTTACCGCTTGCCAGAGCCTCTATATGCGCAAGACCTTTGTTGTTAGCGACACCTCAACCATCACCGAATTGCTATTGAGTATCGATTATGACGATGGCTTCGTAGCCTATATCAACAATGTAGAAGTAGCTCGAAAGAATTTAGGAACAACGGGTGTTATCCCAATTTATACTACGGCTGCCACGGCGCCTCACGAGGCACATCTCTATCAAAACCTGAATGCGGAGTATTTCTTTATCGCCAAATCGGTGATGAAAGCCATGGTTAAAAACGGAAATAATGTACTCTGTATTCAAGTCCACAACTATGCCACCAGCGGCACCGATAACGATTTAAGTGCACTCCCTTACTTAATGGCAGGGATGAATGCCAGTGGCACCAACTATAGCCAAAACCCGAGTTGGTTCAAACCCCCATTCTATAGCCATTTGCCCATCCTTCAAATTGTGGCCAAAGGTGTTACCATTGTGAATGAACCTAAGAAAACAATGGTGATGCGTATCATTGACAATGGAAGCGATCAAAATCACTTACCCGACTCGGCCAACGACTATTATGGCAAAGCGGGCGTTGAATTGCATGGAGCATCATCATTGAACTTTGCACAGAAATCGTATGGAATTACCACCTTCGACTCTCTCTCCCTGCCCGATAATGTGAAAATTCTTGGTTTTCCTAAAGAGAGTGACTTCATTCTTTATGCTCCTTATAATGATAAAACCTTGATGCGTAATGCTATGATGTACGACTTAGCGCGCAAAATGGGTTGGTGGGCTCCTCGTTGCCGCTTTGTAGAAGCCTTTCTGGATACGGTTTATATTGGGGTATATGTGATGATGGAAAAGGTGAAAATTGACAAAAACAGGGTTGCCGTTACTCAGATAAAACCCAATCATAATGCAGGTGACTCCCTTACTGGTGGTTATATTTTCAAGGTTGATTGGAATGCCGATGCTGGTTTGGGAACATGGAACTCGCATATCACACTCTATAATTCGGTGGCGAAAAGCATTCGCTTCCAAACTTCCGACCCCAATGGAACCGATATTACCCAAGCCCAGCGCAACTATGTAGAATACTTCATCGACTCTTTTGAGCAAAACCTGTTGAGTACAGGAATGAGTAATATTACCACTGGTTACCGTAAGTATATCGATGTAGGTTCTTTTATTGATTTTTTCATCCTGAACGAAATCACACATAATGTGGATGCATATCGGGCAAGTACCTACTTCTTTAAAAGTAGGAATTCGGAAGGCGGGAAATTAGTGATGGGCCCAATCTGGGATTTTAACTATAGCCTCGGCAATGCTAGCTTTTGCAATACCAACGACACCAATGGCTGGTGTGGTTGTACCGCAAATAATACGATGTGGTGGTTCGACCAACTCAATACTGAAAACTATTATCGCGACCAATTGCGATGTAGATGGACAAAATTATACTACTCAGTATTATCTCCTTATAATGTAAATAATTATATCGATTCGGTGGCTGCATATCTTGATGTGCCTCAGTTACGTCACTTTACAAAATGGCCTATCCTTGGTACCGATTTGTATAATGGCCATGTGAGTAACGCATACTCACAAGAAACCAATTTAATGAAAAACTGGTATCGAGGTCGCACATCATGGCTTAACCTTTATATGCCCGGATGGCATAGTCCATGCTTCGAATCGGTATACTCCAACAGGCTGTTTATTACTGAAGTGAATTATAATTCGGATAAAAATTTCGATGCTGGCAACTGGATTGAGTTGTATAATAATTCATCGGGTAATATTAATTTAAACAACTTCATGATTACAGCGAATGGCGGCGCGAATTCGAAGAAGTTTGGCAATATCATTATTCCAGGATTCAGTTATGTTGTGCTTTGTGAAGATACCAACAAATTCAAATTATTATATCCTGAAGTAAAAAACAGAGTTGGCAACTTAGGGTTTAGCTTGAATAACTTGGGCGGTAAAATAACACTCTATGATATTACCTCCTACCCTATTTTTAATTTCGTTTACAGTGCCGATCCACCATGGCCTCAAGGGGCAAATGGAGGTGGAAAAACCTTAGAGCACTATGGTGTTAATGGCAATTACAATTCACCCTATAACTGGTTCGATGGCTGCCTCTGGGGCTCTCCTGGGAGGGCTTATGGGCGATGTATTCAAGATGTGAATGTTACTGAAATTAACTACACTGCTGCTGCAAGTCACAATACTGGCGATTGGTTCGAAATTAAAAACAATAGCAATGCACCTAAAAATATTGGTGGTTACGTATTTAAAGATGATGACAATTTACATCTGTTTACGTTTCCATCCAACTTCACTATTCCAGCGAATGATTACTATATTGTTTGCGCTGATACCGCGAAGTTTAAGTCATTTCATTCAACAATAAAAAACCGAATTGGAAATTTCAATTTCGGACTAAGTAATAAGAGTGACGCTATTCGACTCTATACCAATACAAATATCCTTTATCAAAATATTTATTATACAGATACCGCCGCACCATGGCCTAATGGAGCTAACGGAACTGGCTATACCATTGAGTTACGCAACGACACCATCCAATGTGATTTGGGCTCCAACTGGACCATCGGTTGCTTGTTTGGTAGTCCGGGGCAGCGTTATCACAAGGCTTGTAACCCTGGACTCACCGCTAGAGTGAGTGTGAGTGAATTAAATACCAAACCTCCAACTTATAAGGATGATGGGGGCTGGATTGAATTGCATAATTATGATACGCTTGACCTAGACCTTACCGACTTTCAATTATCGCATAACAACAGTAGTGATACAGCCTATAAAATAAAAGAAGGAACCATCATTCGAAAAAATGAATATCTTATATTATGTAACGATACCGCAAAATTTAAGAAGAAACATCCTGGAATGGGCGGCTTCTATGTTTTGAATAAATGGAAGTTTAACGCAAGCTCCGACTCCTTGATATTTAAGGATTTTAACGGCAATGTATTTATTCGCATGAGCTACCAACTCAATGCAGCAATGGGTTCAGAGGCCTTTGGATTAGGAAAGACAAGGGAACTTAAATTCGACACTAGCAACTTAAATATAACATCTAACTATTTCGATGGTTGCTTCGAAGGCTCTCCCGGATTGCCTTATTCGAAATGCGATAGAGCGCCTTTGATGATCAGTGAAATAAATTATAAATCGTCGAGTGCCTTCGATCAAGGATTTTGGCTAGAGTTGAAAAATACTGATACTATTAGTTTAAATCTCAATCACTATTATTTCCGAAAGTCAGGCGATACCACAAAATACACCTTTCCAAAGAATACCAATTTGCTCCCCGGTCAGTATTTAGGCGTCTCCTACGACTCCGTGCGATTTGTAACAGCCAACCCTTTCATTAGCGGAATGCGCTTTTCAAATACACCAACATTCAGCAACAAAAACGAAATCATTCAACTCTTTGATACCGCAGTGCAATGGCTAAATGTTCAATATTTGGATACCCTTCCGTTTCCTATTCGTGCCGCGGGCAATGGCTATACCCTAGAAGCAACTAACGACTCGGCAAACATATTTTACGCAAGCAGCTTCGCAACCCGCTGCTTTGGGGGTTCTCCGGGCAGTGCAGCAAGTTTGCCTTGCACTCCTTCATTGAATTCTAATTTAACTATAAGTGAAATTAATTATCGTTCGGAAGCACATAGCAATAGTGGATTCTGGATAGAATTACACAATCGAAGCACAACGCCACAAGATGTTTCAGGCTGGTATTTAACCGCTTCCGACCTAAAGAAGAATATCCTTTTCCCATCAAACACTATTATTGGGGGGAATGACTATTTGGTTTTAATAACCGATTCTGTCAAATTCAAAAATCAATATCCATCAGTCTTCAAATTCCTATTCATCCCGAATAACTTGTACAATACGACAAGCGATTCAATCAAGATATACGACCCTCGAGGGTTTCAGGCATGTAAGGCATTTTTTAGTAATGATACCACTTGGGCACAAGGAGCCAATGGTGGTGGTTATACTTTAGAAAAAATAGATACTTCAAAAAACAGTATTACTGCGGCTGCTTGGAATGTCGGCTGCTTGAATGGCTCTCCTGGAGCGCCTTTCAGCGCATGTAGCAAATCTGCACTCATCATTTCCGAAATCAATTATAACCCTGGCAACTTGGCTAATTCAGGCACTTGGCTCGAATTAAAAAACTCGGGAACGGCAGTAATCAATCTCAGTAACTATGTATTTTACTTTAATCAAAACGATTCCTTAAAAATAAATACAAGCATTGGTGCAGGAAACTACCTTGTGATAGCAAGTGATTCAATCCGTTTTAGAAATCAACATCCATTCATCTCGAATGTTAGAAGTAGCAATTTTAAACTCGATACCATCGCGAATACCATTACTATCTTTCAAAATAAAGTATTGAAAAGTACGGTTCGATACAACCCCACATTAATTGGCCTGGAAACGGCCAGAGGACAAGGATACACATTAGAATTAATTCATGATTCTCTGCTTCAAATCGACCCTAAAATATGGACTATAGGCTGTTTCAAAGGTTCTCCTGGCACCCAACGACTAACACCTTGCAGTCCGGCACTCAATGCCAATATCACCTTCAGTGAAATAAATTATCAGTCGGATACATTTAATAATAGTGGCGTTTGGATTGAATTACACAATAATCAGAATCAAGCGTTGAATCTGAAAAACTGGGTGGTATTGAATGCTACTGGTGAATATTGGGTCATTGATAATTTAAGTATTCAAGCCAATAGCTATTGGGTATGGACTATCGATACGGCAAAGTTCCATGCGGTGTATCCTGGCATGAATAACTACAGCCTCTTACCTCTCAGCCTGAGCAAGAGCAGTGATTCTATAATATTACTCGACTATTCGGGCATGATGTCTTGTAAGGCCTTTTATGCCAATGATGACACATGGCCTTGGACTACCCATGGCAGAGGAAAAACATTAGAGAGCAATGGAACTCGTGTGCTACAAACGAGCACAAACCATTGGCAAGCGGGTTGTTTCATGGGTTCTCCAGGGGCAGCTTATGTACCATGTATCGATCCTGTAATTATTAGTGAAATAAATTATGCTTCACAAACTGTCGCCAATGATGGCAAATGGCTGGAGCTATATTTCAATAGCAATATCAGCACCAGCATTTCTAAAATCACATTACGTTCAGGCGATACCTTTCAAAGCTTAACACTAGCAAAGCCACTCTCTCCAAACTCTTATTTGGTGCTATGTTCAGACACCATTGCTTTCAATAAATACCATTCGTTTATTGATAATAAATTGCTTTTCCCAAATTTAAATCTCAGTGGGGGTGTGCATGAGCTGACTGTGTACGACGAACAGAATCATGTATTACAAGTAGGGAAATATAGTTCGTTCAAACCGTGGGATTCGCTGGCTAATGGTATAGGTTATACTTTAGAACTCATTAAAGATTCAACTCAATATCATTTGGCGAATAACTACAAATCGTATTGTAAGCGAGGATCGGCTGGCGCGGCAACGTATGCGCCTTGTGGTAATGCCTTTGGAATAAATTCAACACCTAAAGTATCGTTGCCATTGATTTATCCTAATCCGGCGAATAAGAAATTAACGCTTGAAGTACCTCAATCACCAACGGTGTTAATGAGTTTCAGTGTATATGACCTACTCGGAAAGACCTTACTAAAAGGCAATATCAGTGAGCGTTTCACGTCATTAGACATTAGCGCGCTCTCGGCAGGGGTTTATATGATTCAAATTGGCAATTATCCAACAATGAAATTTGTGAAGGAATAAAAATCTTCGTAAAAGATTCGTCAGTTTATTTTCTATTTACTTTTTTAGTCGCATTCTTTAGGTGTGCAGTCTTACCTTTGCAGCCCTCCCATGACCCGCCTGTTTCATTTATATCGCGATTCATTTGCCAATATTCAAAAGAATGTTTGGATACTCTCGGTGGCTATGTTCATTAACAGAAGCGGTTCGATGGTTTTACTTTTCACTTCACTTTATCTTACCAAAGAATTGCATTTTAGTATTGGCGATGCAGGCATTGCCATGAGTTTCTATGGCATTGGAAGTGTACTCGGCTCTTATGCTGGAGGATGGCTCACCGACAGAAGGAGCTATTTCGATATCATGATTTGGTCGCTGCTAGGTAGCGGTGGAATTTTACTATTGATGTTATTGGCGACTACACCTCTCACCATTTCACTAGTGATTTTTGTATATGCTTTTACTGCCGATATATTTCGACCGGCTAATTCAAAAGCCATATCACTTTTTAGCACTCCAGAAAACAGAACACGCTCTGTATCCTTGGTGCGACTCGCTGTGAATTTAGGATTCTCGGTAGGGCCTGCAGCCGGCGGATTCATTGCATTTTACTTGGGTTATAAATGGCTCTTTATAGTGGATGCACTCACAAGCATGGCAGCAGCATGGATGCTATACAGCTATTTACCACAACAGGAAAATGCTCCAAAGGATACACCTTCCGTGGTTTTGAACGATTCGAGCACTTCCGCTTATCGCGATACAACCTACCTTACATTTATTGTGCTAGTAGCTTTCTACGGCATCTGCTTCTTTCAATTATTCGCAAGCATTCCGCAATACTTCAATACGGTGAGCCATTATGATGAAGGCACCATTGGACTACTGCTTGCATTAAACGGATTATTAGTAGTAATTATAGAAATGCCTTTCATCGCATTTTTGGAAAAGAAGCAGAAAATTTTCCCGTTCATCATCGCTGGTGTAGTTTGTATTCCCATCTCCTTTTTGTTTTTACAACTCGGTCAGGGACTCATGATATGGGCCATCATGTATACGCTCATCATTACCTTCTCTGAAATTTTTGCGATGCCATTCATGATGAATTACTCGCTTTCTAGGGCCGACAAAGAAAGGCAAGGACAATATTCTGCGTTGTATTCAATCTCTTATGGATTGGCTAATATTGCAGCTCCCATGCTAGGTTTGGGCATTGCTAGCCGATATGGCTTCGACACCATGTTTGAAGTATTTATGGTGCTTAGCCTAATTACTGCCTTGGGATTTTTTTGGTTAGGAAAAAGAGAGAAGGCCTTCTAAATAAACTTATTTTCTTTTGCAGTCTTAATAGCATCCGCCTTACTGTGTACATCCAGCTTCTGATAAATATTTTTGATATGCGTCTTCACTGTTTCCATATCAATAAATAATTCATCGGCGATACGGCGACGGCTCTTTCCCAAGGATACATTTTCGAGAACCTCCGTTTCGCGCTTCGATAAAGGGGAATTTTGATTGCGCTGAAATGAATTAATAACAAGTCTTGCAACGCCTGCACTCATGGGCGCCCCTCCTTCTAATACTTCCTTAATTGCTTCAATAATTTTATTTGAAGAAGTGTTTTTGGTTAAGTATCCCGAGGCTCCTTGACTCAATGCGTCGAACACTGTTTCATTATTTTCATATACCGTGAGTATCAATATCTGCACTGTTGGCAATAGTTTTTTTATTTTTGGAAGTGCTTCTATTCCATTGATACCGGGCAATTCAACATCCAGTAAAATTACATCCGGACGAATATTCAGAAAGTTTTTGGCAGCCTCTTCATACGATTTATAAGCGCCAACTACTTCAAATCCGTCGGAATTGGCAATGAGATAAGAATAGCTTTCGCGAATCATACTATCATCTTCAATGATGGCAACGGTGATGGGTGTGTGTTGAATTTGCATATTATTGAGGTAAATTTAATGTGAGTATTATGACGGTTCCTGATGGGCTGGAATTAACTGCCAATAAGCCATTGATACGAGAAGTGCGCTGTTGCATATTTTGCAATCCATTTCCTTTTTTAGAAGTATTGGATTCGATACCACTACCGTTATCAGTGAATTTAATTTCAAATTGTGTTGGGGCAATAAGTTTAGAATGCAAGCTCATTGCGGTACATCCACTATGCTTCAAGGCATTGTTCATCGCCTCTTTAAAAATCATGGTAATATTGCGATTATAACCCATAGGAAGCATGATTCCATTGGTTTCTGCAGGATTCATCGAAGCAGCAAACGATATGTTGGTGTCTTGAATTAAATTATTGCCAAACGCTTCTAAGTATAAAAGCATTTCGGTGAGATTATCATTTTCGGGGTTTAATGCCCAAATAATATCCTTGGTACCTGTATATAATTCGTTGGTATTATCTTTAATCTTATCCGTCAAGCTGATGATGCTCTCGTTATCTGTTTTCGATTTTAATATGTCTGCTAACAAACTAATTCGTGTCAATTTATTACCTACCTCATCATGGAAATCTTCTGCAGTTCTTTGACGTACTTTATTTTGCTCCTCTTCACGCAATTTCTGTAACTCTTTTTCCTTGTTCTTCTTATTGAAATTGCGTAATGCCTGTATCCCAACACCAATAAGTATTAGAGAGGCTACAATAATAAGGCGAAACCAGATGGTAGAATAAAAAGGTGCCTTAATTTCAAACGGATATTCAAGTTCTGGTGTGGCAGCATTATAAACACGTACCTTAAAAATATATTTCCCCGGAGGAATTGAAGGATAAATTACAGTATTCTCAATGCTCGGCTCCGACCATACTTTCTCCAATCCTTCGATCATGTATTGATAGCTAATTTTATCGGGATTATTAAAATTGATGGCGGTAAAGGTGAAGGTCAAATGATTCTCAGTATGTGGCAACTTGAGATTGATTGGGATATTGTACCAATTGCTCAGGCTATCGTTGTATTGCCCCGAAGGAATTGCCTGTGAAAAAAGCTTTACATTTTGCAATATAATTTGAGAAGGATACCTCACCGTTTGCTCGTCGGCCTCATTGTAAATAAATAACCCCTTGGTTGTTCCAAACCAAATTTTATCGTCTTCATTTTGCATCACCGCCGATTTGTTCGACTCCTGTCCGAACATCCCCTCTGCCCTGCCATAACTAGAAATCTGGTATTTACCAAACGCCTTATCATAGGCTATTTTATTGATTCCCGCACCCGTTCCAATCCAAAAACGATGTTGTTTATCTTGTTTAATATTATAAATAAAATCGGAGTTTAAACCATCCTTAGTTGTGATACTCATCATCACGCTATCGAGCGCCATGTTCCATAACAAAATTCCATAACCGTTCGTCATCAATAAAAAATTACCATCAAATCCTTTTACTGCTCCGGTAACATCACTCTTTTTGACATGTTCGTTTTGAGAAATTATTAAGCAGGTATCCGCTGTATAGAGCATCAAATGATTCATGGTCGTAATCATCACGCTATCTGCTCCAGCCTGCACAAAATTCCAAGTGAATTCGTTCGATTTGATTAATTTAAATTTTCCATTATCAATAAACCCGAATCCAAACTGCGTTGCCATCCAAAGCCTTTGGTGGTCGTCGAAAAAGAGCTCACTGATACTTCCTGGAGGCATGTCATTATCGTGCGCTACAGGCAAGAAATGAGAACCATCAAATTTCCATATTTTATTGTCTTGGGTACCTACCCACAACATACCTTTAGCATCTAAAGTGGCAGTTAATATTTGCTGAGAAGCCACAGAGCTATTAGGCAAAGAATATTTCTCTATTTTATCTCCAATAATTTTCACCAATCCTCCTCCATAAGTCCCTGTGTATATTTCACCGTTCTTTCCACGCACAATCGACATTACCACAGGATGTGGTAGGCCATTGGTTTCATCGAAATAAGTAAATGGGCAGATGGCATAACGAAAAACACCTTGTCCATCGGTGGCTAGCCAGATATTCCCATCGTTGTCACTTAAAATAGAAGAAATACGATTGTCGGTGCAACCACTGGTGCTATTATAATAATGAAATTCTTGGTTGGGCTTCACTACCAAAGCACCACGAAAAGTCCCCATCCACAAGTTGTTTTTATCATCGGATGCAATACTTCCAATATCATTCATTTGATGGATATCGTCAGGCAAAACGGCACGAACCAAAACACGATTTTGAAATTCAAATATCCCATCAGTAGTAAGGAAATAGCATATCTTGTTTTTTGCCGACTCAATTTTCTTCACAAAGAAAACCCCTTTGCCTGTTGTTGGGTAAGCCTGCTGTTGCCATTGATTATTATCGTTGATATATAACCCTTTCTTGAAAGCAGCAGCGATGATTAAATTTCCTTCTTGAGCAAGCGCGGTGAATTGCAATGTAGTATCATTATTAACCACTAATGGATTTACAATTCGTTTGGTTATTTTAAACAATCGAGCCCCTGCCAATACCATGTAATCGTTATTAGACTGCAGTATCACGGCGTTTACCCTGTGATCCTTATTATTATACCGAAAGGTATAATTATTGAATGAGCGCCCATTAAATACCGACAATCCCTTATCGGTGCAGATGAGAATATTGTTTTGCGAATCGCATACAACAGCATACGCAAGATTACTTAATAACCCATTGCTTGTAGTGTAATTTTTGAATGTATGTCCATCATAACAACTCACTCCCCCCATGGTTGTAACCCAAAGGTGGCCCATTTTATCGCGGCATAAATTATTCGCCTGCGATTGAATCAGTCCATCATCTACTGAATAATTTACAAAATTATATTTCTGGGCATTGGCAATAAACGAGATCATTACGAAGAGGATGAAAATCTTCGTTTGTAGAAACAATTTATTAAAAAATGAAAATCGCATAATCAATTGTAGTACAATATTACATCAATTTGCGGTATACTACCCTCACCCTATGTGCTTGATTTTTGTATTTCATTTTAACTGGGGCAACTAATTGATTCAATTAATTGCAGCTTTCTATCTTCGCATAGTAAAAGAAAATAAATGCTAAACATAAAAGAGTATCTATTAATATCTAATGAGATTGCCTACTATCATTACGCTGGTGGCATACTTTTCTCGTATTCAAAAAGCATTTTACGCACCATTGAAAATATCTCAGGTAATATTGAATTGGCGAAAAAGGTAGCCGACAACAAACCGGTCCCACATTCTGATTGTATCCTCTGATAAATAGAAAATCATCATCACACCCGATGATATTGGCATGGCAGAAGCCATGAAATCTTAATCATTGACAATCAATTTAGATTAAATCATGTCTTAGTCGTTGAATTTTTTGTTTCTTTGAATCGTGAAAGCAGTTACCTTGTTAAAGACTGTTTCCTGAAATTGTCAACGAAAATAAAAAATCGAAATGACCGAAGCTCCTAACCGAATAGCAATACCTGCTGAACTGGAAGAAAAAGAAGAATCCTTTTTCAATACATTAAGGCATCTGGAATATGCTAGTTTGGACACCCAAAAGCAAACTTACCTCGATTATACTGGGGGGAATTTATACGCGCGTTCTCAAGTTCTCAAACATCAAACGCTGTTGCTTGACAATATTTTAGGCAACCCACATTCAACAAATCCCACTTCTCGAAAATCTACCGAGTTGGTGGAAGCCACACGGTCTAAAATCATCTCCTTCTTTCATGCAGAGGATTATATTTTTGTATTCACCCAAAATGCTTCTGCTGCTTTGAAAATTGTAGGAGAGAGTTATCCTTTCAACGAAACAAGCACACTGATGTTGCTTAGTGATAACCATAATTCGGTAAATGGAATTCGTGAGTACTGTAATCGGAAAGGTGGTGTTACCAATTATATCCCGCTTCAATACGAAGATTTAAGAATCAATGATGATCTTCTTCAAAAGGAAATTGATGAAACTCCAAAAGGAAATAATTTATTTGGCTATCCAGCACAATCGAATGTTTCAGGTATCAAGCATAATTTAAAATGGGTCGCCTATGCACAAAGCAAAGGCTTCGATGTATTACTTGATGCGGCGGCATTTGTTCCCACCTCTGAGCTCGACCTTCGCAAAGTGCAACCCGATTTTGTTTCGATATCGTTCTATAAAATTTTTGGCTATCCTACCGGAATTGGTGGCTTGTTTATTAAAAAATCATCCTTTGCAAAGCTCACCAAGCCTTGGTTTGCAGGAGGTACAGTAACGATGGTATCTGTTGTAGCACAGAATCAATTTTTGGCCGGTGGTCATGAACGCTTTGAGGATGGCACCTTGAATTATAATAATATTCCAGCAGTAAAAATTGGATTAGAATATATTGAATCAATTGGCATGGATCGCATAACAAAGCGGGTGCGTTCCTTAATTCAATATCTTAGTTCCGAACTGAAAAAACTCAACCACGATAATGGTCGTATCATCGTAAAAACCTTTGGCACTGAGAAACCGGAAAACAGAGGTGGAAATATCATTATGAATTTCTTCGATATAGATGGAAACACATTTCCTTTTGAAGAAATAGAAATGATGGCCAATGCCAAACAAATTTCAATTCGTTCGGGATGCTTCTGCAATCCAGGTATTGATGAAATTAATAATTGCATCACCAATGATGAAATTTCAAAATACTTTGTAAGCCGTGACAATGGTAATTATACCGACATGACTAAATATCTTGGAAAAATGCGCGGGGCCACTCGTGTATCGGTTGGTATTGCCACCAACAAATCCGACCTAGATAATTTCATTGCACTGGTTGCTTCTTTGAAAAACAAAACTGCAAGCAAATCGGTTGCTCTCTCATAGTTGAAGGAGGAACTTCAATTTTTTATGACAATTATATATTAAGTCAACCGATATCTTTGTGTGAAATCGATTGGTCCTTTATTAGAAATAAAATTTCATGCGTGAAAATTTACCTTTCAAGATTTTTGTATTTCTCTTATTTGGAATCTTCCCAATAAATACTATCCAAGCTCAATCCTTTATTTGGGCACGCAACCAAACGGGGGTAAACAATACCTATGGCAATGCCAGTGCAGTTGATAAGAATGGGAATGTATATGTGACCGGGCACTTTTTTGGTGCAACAGCCACTTTTGGAAATATCAGCTTAACCAATATCACCAATAGCTTTGCCGATTTCTATATTGTAAAATATGATGCCAATGGCACCGTTCAATGGGCCCGCAGTGCAGGTGGAATGAACACCGAATCGGGCACTGGAATATGCACCGACCCTCAAGGAAATATTATCGTAAGCGGTTGGTACCTAAGTCCAACAATTAATATTGGCACTACCACCCTTACCAATTCCGCCCAATATTTAGCTGATATTTTCATCGTTAAATATGACCCCAGTGGCACGGTAATTTGGGCTCAAGGCATGGGTGGAACTGCCGACGATAAAGCCTTAACAATTGCAGCTGATAGTAAAGGGAATTCTTATTTGTCAGGGAATTTCAAAAGCCCCTTAATCAATTTCGGAAGCATTGCGGTGAATAACGTGAATGCCGGATATGAAGATATATTCTTAGCAAAATTCAGTCCTGCCGGCCAAATACTCCGTGCTAAAAATTATGGAGGCTTCTCTCCCGAAAGCATTGCTTCTATTGCTATTGACCGTAATGACAATGTCTATTTAGGAGGATCCTTCTCAAGTGCTGCACTCGATTTTGGATCTGGAATCATTAGTACAAATGGCAACTATGATATATTCATCACGAAACTTGACTCCACAGGAGTATGCCTTTGGACTAAGAGCTCGGGGACCGCGGCTTTAGATATTGGTTTTGGAATTGCTGTTGATCAAAGTAATAATTGCTTTGCTACAGGATATTTTAAAGGGGCAACCATTAATTTTGGCTCCACCACGCTTACTAATTCTGGAATCAATTCGTATGATGAATTCATTGTAAAATATGATGCTTCAGGCAAGGTACTTTGGGCGAAAAATGCCAACTGCACCAAAGATGATATTGGCTATTCGCTTGCTGTAGATGCTGCTGGTAATGTATTTCAAGTAGGCTCCTACAATACTGCACCCATTACCTTTGGAAGCATCACGCAATCAAATAGAGGAAACGACGATCTCTTCATTACCAAGTACGATGCATCAGGAAATGTTTTATCAGTAATGACTTCGGGTGGTGTAAATAATGATGATGCTTTGAGTATTGCTGTGTATCAAAACTCCGACCTCTTTATTACTGGAAGCTATAATAGTATCAGTCTGCCTCTTGGCAATGACACCTTGAGTAATTCAAATATTTTTCAAATGTTCGTTACCCGTCTTCGATCGAATACTTTGGGAATGTCAGGCCCCTTACCTAACGAATTATGCAGCATCTACCCCAATCCAAGTAATGGAATTATTCATCTTACCTGCAATAAGTACGATGGTCCACAAGTGCAAATCTTCGATATGCAAGGAAGATTACAAGATGAATTTAATGCAACTAACTTACCCCATTTTGAAATGGACCTCAGTTCATATCCTCCAGGAATCTATATGATTTCCTTATTTGATCATGGTTTGAAAGAATACCATCGCATTCAAATATTATAGCCTAACACGGCCTTACCAAATAATAACCGAGGCGAGGCAAATACGCGCCATCTATTACCTGATAATAAGCAGCGCTTTTTATATGATACCAACCACTGATGTTTGTGTCATTATGATCAGAGTATTACTTTTAATTTTATCTGTAGCTCTTGCTGCAGAGCTTGTAGCACAGAAATACAGTGACAGTTTATTGTTGCATATTCCTGTAAATTCAACTGTGAACGATAATGGACCTGCAGGCTATGCGCCTACCTCGGCTTCCATTACGTATTCTAACGACACCCGGGGCAATGTAAATCAGGCGGTAACCTTCAATGGAACCAGCTCGAGAGTTACCTACGCAACTGTTGGAACGGCCTTTCAACACGCACTTCCGCTGACTGTTTCAACTTGGGTTAATTTAACTTCAATCACGGGCAACAATCCAGTGTTTTATAGCAACGACAACTATACCCGCTATGCAGGAGTTTGGATTCAAATCATCGATGGGTTTGTTTACGCTAATGTAGGTGATGGTATCGCTGCAGGAAGTGGGAATCGCTTTTCGGTTAAAAGTGCTAGTGCGCTCACCGCATCAACCTGGGTGCACATTTGCGCTGTATTCAGATCATCGAATGTCATTGATTTATACATCAATGGCGTGAAGGATTTGGCAACCACTGCTTCAGGAACGAATGTCACGATGGGCTGGAATACCACTTCAAATACAAGTTTGGGATCAGCCAATATCGGCGCAGGCACGTATGCTTATTTAAATGGTAAGATTGATAACCTCATGGTATGGGGAAGAGCACTGTCGGATGTAGAGGTGAAACTGAATAAAGATTTGGTTTTCTTTGGTGAATTGGGTGCAGCATCGAAAGATTTTGGACCTGCATCAAACACCATCACAAAAACAGGAACCACCGCTGATGTTGACCGATTGGGAAATACGGGCGCGGGGCTTTTATTCAATGGCAGTTCTGATAAAATTGCCTTGCCTGCCAATGCCACTTACAAGCCAGCATTCCCTGTTACATTATCTGCTTGGGTATATATCGAAACAAGCACAGGCACTTTGCCAATTGTCAATACCACCGATCATTCATCGGGTGTTTATGCTGGCGCTTCATTATGGATCGACAATGGATTCCCAACCATTTATGTTGGAGATGCCAGTTGTAATGGAGGCACCTGCCGACGAACTTATGTTTCGAATGATGCCATCACCACTGGGCGCTGGACTTTAATCACAGCAGTACTCACCAATATCTCTACTTATAAAATTTACATTAATGGCAATGCCATTTCGGGTGGTGTACTCTCAGGAACCGGAGCAATCATGGGAAATAGTGCTAGCGTCGCAGGTACCATTGGATATCTCACCGATTCATACGGTGCATTGAATAAATACTTCAAAGGTATTATCGATGAAGTGAGCATCATCAATAGTGCTTTCACTGCAACCGATGTCACCTCAATGTTTTCAAATAGTCTTTATATAAAACAACAACCTAGCTCAACCACTGTGGCACAAAATACTGCAGCATCTTTAACATGCAAAGGAATTGGCACTGCGGCGGTAACCTATCAATGGCAAAAGAAAGGCAATGGAAATACATTCAATAATGTATCGGGTGCAACTGCTGCAACGCTTAGCTATAGCGCATTGCAAGCTGCAGATACTGGCGACTATCAGTGTGTAATAACCTCTGGTGGCAAACAAGCCACAACCAACGTAGCACATATTGGAATGTCCGTATCATCGGGAATCAATCAACCTATTCATACCATGCATATCTACCCAAATCCAGCGAAGAATGAACTATCTGTGACTCTTGATGATGGGCAAGAACATCAAATAAAAATATTCGATTTACAAGGCCGAGTAATTCTTATTGAAACAAGCAGCTCAAAAAACACGATTCTGGATATCAGTACCATTCCTGCTGGATCGTATGTTATCACTTGCTTGAACAATTCAGGGCTATCACAGAATCCGTTACTCATCGTACGATAATGAAAAAAGCAATACTTCTGATTATAATTGGTTTGCTTGGCCGTCATGCCTTTACCCAACAGAGATTTTGTTGGGTATAAGGTTATGGCGGTTCCTTTAATGAAACAATTACAACGAATACAAAAACTTTTGTAAAGGCCTTCATGCTTCCAGGCTTAAATTAAGTTTGTAAGTATGAATTCCTATCTCTATTGTATTATTTGAAAATCAAATGTATTTTGCAAATTCAAAACGAAATCATGAAATTTAAAGTAAAGAAATTCTCATACCCATTATTTCTTGTTTTGTTTTTTCTGATGAGCATTCATGGTGTTGCACAGAACAAATCGAAACTCGATGAATACCTCGACCAAAGCAGGGCTTGGCAGAAGCAAAACAATATGGATTCGCTTCGGTTTTATGCCAGCAAAGCCATGGTACTGGCTGCTGCCGAGAACCAAAAGAAATCGCATGCTCAAGCTGCATTATTAATGGCCCAAGGTTGCCGAAGAAGTGAACCAAGAGAAGCGCTACCAAGATTCATTTTAGCACGTGCACTTGGCATTGAAGGGGACGAGTCTGCAGTGCAGTTCAGAGCCGACCTTACTTTGGGAAGTATCTATGGTGATGAAACAAAATATGACTCCACAAAATATTATTATGATGAAGCATTAAAAATTGCAACCAGACTCCTAACAGAAGATAGATCTACCGATAACCTTCGTCGCATGGGTATGATTTATAATAATTTCGGAGTGTACTATATCAATATTGAGCAATTACCTAAAGCTGTTTATTATGTTGTTGAAACAGAAAAAATTGGTCGTGAACTAAAAGATACCGCCATGATGTTTCGTTCGGCTGTAAATGCTGGGGCTATTTATAACGAGCTGGGAAGTCCTGAGAATAAGGTAAGTACCGGCTATACTCAAAAAATGTTTCTAAAAAAAGCGATTGAATATTTCAAGATTGCTTACGATTTATTAAACCCAGAGGTAGAACGTTATCGTGCATCAATTTATAACAATATGGGGATTGCCTATTTGAATTTGGGGCAATACGATAGTGCCAGAGTTGGTTTAGAAAGAGCATTGGAGTTTCATAAGAAAGGTGACGATAAGGAAAGATTATGCAGTTGTCAGGATAACCTAGGCGGGGCCTATTATAAATTGGAATTATACGATAAAGCTGGGGAAGCATTCGATGCCTCTATCAATATGGCCGATTCGATTAGTTTGAAATCGTGTCTTATTTCTGCACTAAGTAATAAAGGACAATTGCTCACCCACCAAAATAAATTGGAAGAAGCAGAAGCCGTTTTAAAAAGAGCATTGGCATTGAAGAATGCAATTAAGGGCAGTCATGAAAACTATTTACTATATGAGAAATTTTATTTGCTCTATGAGAAGAAAAACGATTTCAAAAATGCATTCGAATATTACCGCTTATTTGTTGGAGCCCGCGATAGCGTTGCCGATGTGGAACACTTGAATTTACTCGACGAGATTGAAGTTCGTTATGGCACTGAAAAGAAAGATGAAAAAATAAATGAGTTGAACCTCGAGAATCAATTACTCGAAGAGCGCAACCGCACCCGGGAGGCACAACTTCGATTGCGTGAATTTTGGATTGCCTCCTTATTAATATTTGTATTGATGGCCGCACTCATCGTTTGGTTCTGGGTACAACGCAATCGTCTCAAGCATCAACAGGAAGCAGTTGATTTGGAACATCGCTTATTGCGTGCTCGAATGAATCCTCACTTCCTTTTCAACGGACTGAATACCATTCAGAAGCATTATGCCGATGGGGCTTCAGAGATGGCAAATCAATTCATGGCCGACTTCAGTAAATTTCTACGTCTCATTTTAAATAAAACAGGGGAAACAAAACACACCTTGTCAGATGAAATTGAGTTCACCGAATTGTACGCATCACTGGAACAACGTAAGTACCCCGATAAAATTAATTTCCGTGTAGAAATCGACCCTACGCTCGAAACAGAACAATGGATGGTACCCTCATTATTATTGCAACCTATCGTTGAAAATGCAATCTGGCATGGCATCCTGCCTACCAACAAACCAGGCGAGATTGTGATGAAGCTCTATGAAAATAAAAGAGAAGAGTTGGTATGTGAGATAACTGACAATGGAATTGGATACGATTCGAGCATGAAACAGAAAGATGATTCGCATGTATCCAAAGCATTTGAATTAATACAAAAACGATTGGGCAAAAATGGATCAGTAGAAATTAACACACTGAAAGAAAACGGACAATCAGGAACACGTATAACCATTACTATGAATTCAGAAATATGAGAATATTAATCGTTGACGATGAAAGTAGTGCGCGCGTCATGCTCGAACGAAAACTCGATATCTATAGTGGAATCATCGAAAGCATCAAGCATGCCGATAGCGTGAAGTCGGCACTGGAAGTGCTTTCCGAGAATGAGTTTGACTTAATTTTCTTAGACATAAAAATGCCCGATGGTACAGGTTTCGACTTGCTTGAGCAAATGGAAGAGAGACAGGTGGTGGTGGCCTTCACCACCGCTCACGATGAATTTGCATTGAAGGCATTTGAGTTCGCTGCCATCGGGTATTTACTCAAGCCTGTTGATTCGGTGAAGCTCGAGAATGTGATGCAGATGGCCCGACAGATGAAACAAAACAGAAACCCGCAATACAAATTGTTGGTGGAAAGTTATAAGGAAAAGAAAATTAGAAAGCTGGTAATACCTAATGCTGAAGGATTTCTAATTGCGGAGATTGGAGATATCATGTATGTAAAAAGTGATGTAAACTATTCGGAATTTTATTTCAGAGATAGCAAACGAAAATTGATCTCTTCAAAAACACTCAAAGAATACTCTCAGATATTGGAATCGGAAGGCTTCTTTCGAATACATCAGAGCTATCTAATTAATATGACTTATGCTCGTGAATACAAGAAAGCCTATAATGAAGTGGTGCTCACCGATGGCACACAATTGCCTGTAGCTAGGCAAAAGAAGGCCCTGTTCCTCTCCTACTTTGTTTAAAATCTATGCTGGAATATAGTTAGATACAATTTCATCCATTTCCATATTTCTAGCCTCATGATAAATTTTCAGATGGAAATTATCGAGCTTCTTTAAAATATTTACAAGTTGCATTAGCTCTGCATCACTTAGGTCGGCCGATACAATGCGTGTAATCATACTCAGCTTTTCAAATGAAGAAAACAATGCAGATTTCCCTTGCGGAGTGATACTCACTCGCACACTGCGCTTATCATGCTCATCATCCAATTGCGTTATATATCCTTTATTGAGTAACCGCTTTATGATTTCTGTTCCTGAAGTTATTGGATGGATATTGTGATGGATTAAAGATGTTTTTGTTTGATGGTCCTCCTGCATTAATTGCATCAAATAAGTAAACTCATCAATGCTTCCCAAATCTGTTTGTGGCATCACCTTGCGCGAATAATGATCCACATAACGTCCCAATTTCCCAAGGGTACTTCCTGCAATTTCTTCCAGTGTTTTACGATTGAAATTCGTCCATGCTTCCGTACCTTGGTTTACCGTGGTATTATTAATTTGACCCAACTGACTATTGAGATAAATGATAAAATCAGTCATGGTATCTTCATTCACACCGCTCTTGAAACCCGAACGGTAGGTTTCATAACTTTTGATGAGTTGTATTAATGTGCTATCCATAATTGAGAATGGTAAATTCTCCACGAAAGTAGAATTTTATTACGTAATCGTAAAATAAATTTGCTTTTTATGCTTATTTAGAACTATTTTTGCCAATTATTAAACGAACCCGTAATAATTAAGACCATTTATGTCATTCAAAAACATTTTATTCAGCCTGCTAACTTTTCTTTCTATAACCCTTTCAGCCCAAAATACGGGCATCATTCGTGGTCAGTTAAAAGATAAAAATACCCAGGAAGTAATCATTGGAGGTACTGTAATAATTGAAGGAACCACCATAGGAACAAGTACCGATATCGATGGAAATTTTAAGATTGTAATTCCGGTTGGCACCTATAATGTTAAAGCCCAATACATAGGATATACTCCGCTCATTAAATATAATATCGCGGTATCATCAGGAAATGCACAGTTTGTGAATTTCGAAATGGAGCCATCAACATCTCAACTTGGAGAAGTCGAAATTAAATATGAGAAAGGCAAATCGGCAGCAGCTGCTGATATGATTACGCCCCTATCTGTGCAACAACTTACTTCCGAAGAAATTCGCAGTAATCCTGGAGGCAATTTTGATGTATCGCGCGTGGTGCAAACACTTCCTGGTGTTGGAGGAAGTAGTGGAGGCCCATCAAGAAATGATATCATCATCAGAGGAGGAGCTCCCAACGAAAACGTATACTATTTAGATGGTATTGAAATTCCGGTACTCAATCATTTTCAAACACAAGGCAGCTCCGGTGGTGCACAAGGAATCTTGAATGTATCGTTCATTGAAGATTTAAAGCTAAGCTCTTCGGCTTTCGATGCACGTTATGACAATGCACTCGCGTCTACTTTTGTAATCAAACAAAGAGATGGAAATCCAGATCGTTTATCAGGGAATGTGAGAGCAAGCTTAACAGAGTCGGTTCTCACTTTGGAAGGACCCATTAACAAGAAAACAACCTTCCTTGCTTCTGCACGTAAATCATATCTCGATTTATTATTCTCTTTAATTGATTTACCTATTCGTCCTAATTTTTATGATTTTCAATACAAGGTAACACATCGTTTCAATGAGAAGACAACGCTTACAGCCATTGGACTTGGGGCTATCGATCGTTTCTCTTTTGCAACCACAAAAACCTCAACTCCCGAAAATGTATTCATCGTACGCTCATTGCCATATATCAATCAATGGAACTATACCACAGGCTTCGTATTAAAAAGAACATTCAAAGGAGGCTTCATGAATTTTTCGTTGAGTAGAGATATGTTCAATAATCAACTTGACAAATTTGATGACGCAGCCAAAGTTGAGGCATTGCGTACATTCAAATTGCAATCGCAAGAAATAGAAAATAAATTTCGTTACGATATCAATACTTACATAAAAGGTTGGAAAATTACTGGTGGTGTTTCGGCTCAATATGTAAAATACAATACCGACCTGTTCAGTAAAATTAGTAACGACATTAAAGATAGCCTTGGAAATATTAAGGTTCCTGGCATCACCATCAAACAAAAAAGTTCCATGGATTTTTCAAAGTATGGTGCCTTTGCTCAAGCTGCAAAAAACATGATGCATAACAGAATCCTAATTTCACTGGGATTGCGCACCGACATGAACTCCTTCACGAATAAGGGTTTCAATCCATTGAGCACATTATCTCCACGCTTCTCCGTTGCTTATCATGTGACTTCTAAATTTGATATCACAGGTTCGATTGGCAATTATTATAAAATCCCAACTTATACTTCATTAGGATATAAAGATGCATCGAATACCTATGTAAACAAATCGATGAAATACATTCAATCGACGCATTATGTATTGGGTACACAGTACCTTCCAAATGAGGCATTACGTTTTACTGTTGAAGGATTTTACAAGCAATATCGCAACTATCCAGTATCGGCAGGAAGTGGTGTTTCATTGGCAAATCAGGGTTCCGACTTTGGAGCGATTGGCAGCGAAAAGGTATCCAGTACAGGCAAAGGAGAGACTTACGGATTTGAATTGTTTGTTCAACAAAAATTAGTGAAGAAAGTTTTTTATGTGGTAAGTTACACTTTTGTGAGAAGCAAATTCTCTGGAAACAATGGAGAGTTGATTCCATCATCATGGGACAACCGCCATTTAATTTCTGCTACATTGGGCGTGAAGTTCAAACGTGGTTATGAATTAGGTTTGAAATACAGATACGCCGGTGGATCGCCTTATACTCCTTACGATTTGGTGGCATCTCAGCAAAATTTCATGTTGCTTGGCAAAGGAATTTTAGACAATACAAAATTAAACACGCTACGATTACAATCGTTTCAACAACTCGATTTGCGTATTGACAAAAAAATAAATTACAAGAAAACATCTTTGGATATTTACCTCGATTTGCAAAACGCATTTGGATTTAAGAATGAAGGTAACCCCGATTATTTATTTAAGCGCAATGCCGATAATACTGGCTTTGAAACTACCGACGGACAACCAGTGAAACTTGATGGATCGAATGCAGTGCCGTTAGTGCTAGAGAATAAATCGGCTACCGTAGTTCCTTCGATTGGGTTATTATTTGAATTTTAATTTTTTAGCAACAACAAAATCATGACTCGAACCTATTTATTTGCGGGAGCCTCCTCCGCTATTGCCATTCATACTGCACTACAATTGAAAGCGCAAGGGCATCGTGTCATTGGCATTTCCACCAAAACAGAAAATCAAGGGTATGATCATTTCCTCACGGTGCCTAACTATCAATTCGGCAGTTTCCCTGCAATTGAGGAGCCTATTGATGCCTTGGTATATTTCCCTGGAACGATACAACTAAAACCCTTCCATCGATTGAGCGAACAGGATTTCACTAATGATTACCAAATAAATAGTTTGGGCGCTGTAGCTTTTGTGCAAGCCTATCTCGCGAAGTTGAAACAAAGCAATGCAGGGAGCATCGTTTTCATTAGTAGTGTTGCAGCCCGCACTGGCATGCCGTTTCATGCATCTATTGCCATGGCCAAAGGAGCCATCGAAAGTTTAACCCTATCACTTGCAGCCGAGTTGGCTCCGGGTATTCGAGTAAATTGCATTGCCCCATCTCTAACCAATACACCGCTCTCCGATAAATTTATCAATACCCCCGAAAAGATCGAAGCATCACAAAAAAGAAATCCAATGCATAAAATTGGAAGCACTGAGGATATCGCACAAGCCATCATGTATCTATCAAGCCCAGGAGCAGCATGGATTACAGGCCAAGTACTCGCCGTTGATGGAGGCATGGGAGTTCTCAAAAATTAATTCATGAAAGCAGTACTAAACAGGAATTTCAGGGAAAAACTATCTTTGCCCATTCGCTAATTCTTGATGAGTATCCGCATTTTATTTCTTTGTTGTTTGTGGCTGAATCAAATCGCCGCACAAACCAATGCATTGCCGCGACTGGAGTTCAAGGCCTTGTATGACAATCATAATTTGCAACTCGATACCTTCTATAAATTCCATGAGTACGATTCCCTAAAAATTGAAACACTTCGTTTTTATATTTCAGGAATTACATTAAAACAAAATAATGAAACGGTATGGAGTGAATCGAATCAAGCACACTTGATCGATCTTTCCAATCCTCCTTCAATGCAATTCGGGCTTCCTGCTGCAAATAAAAAATCCAATACAACAAAAGCATTTAATCAACTCGAGTTTCACTTAGGCATCGACAGCTTAACCAATGTTTCCGGGGCTTTGGAGGGCGACTTAGACCCAACCAAAGGGATGTATTGGACCTGGCAAAGTGGTTATATCAATTTAAAACTCGAAGGTGTTTCCAATCTTTGCAATACGCGTCAGCATGAATTTCAATTTCATTTGGGTGGCTACTTAGCTCCGTATAATGCATTGCAGCGCATTGTAATAGATATCCCAAACAATGATACTGTTGAAATCAATCTCGATATCAAAGCGTGCATTGAAGAAATAAATCTTGTGAAAGAAAACTTAGTCATGACCCCAGGTGAAGCTGCAGTGCGCATTGCAGCCATCATCGCTAAAAATTTTAAATGCCAGCCATGAAGAAGATTCATCTTGTTTTTTTCATCCTAGTGGCATTCACATTCGGAGCACTTTTGCACGAAGCACCTTTGTTTACTGCTCCAAAAAACTGGCCCAAGCCCGTTTATGATTTGAAAAAGAATCCGCTTTCCAGAGCGCGAATAAATTTAGGAAGGGTTTTATTTTATGATCCCATTTTATCGCGCGATAGTACCATCTCCTGTAATAGTTGCCACTCACAATATACTGCGTTCGCCCATGTCGACCACGCCCTAAGCCACGGTATCGACAATAGAATTGGAACACGCAATGCTCCCGCCTTAATGAATTTAGCATGGATGTCGCAGTTCATGTGGGATGGCGCCATCAACCACCTCGATATGCAAGCGCTTGCACCCATGAGTAACCCCTTGGAGATGGATGAAAAAATTCAACATGTGGTACAGAAAATGCAACGAACAAAAATTTACCCGACTTTATTCTATCAA
>CANLPK010000005.1 GCA_947492885.1 Bacteroidota bacterium | reverse complement strand
CGCTTTGTACCTACCTATAACGAATTCGCATACCAAGGATACGCTACCATTTATGTGAAAGAAATTTCGCTAGCACTCGAGTATGCTGGCAAAACAAGTGAAGCCATTCAAAACGAATCGTTCACCCAATTGCAAAATAAACCCGGACAATTTATTCAAGGCAATTTGGCCTGGTCGCATACTGGAAAACGTGGACTGGGTGTGAATTTGCAATATCGCAAATTGAATAATTTCGAGTATCGTATCTCCCCGCTCGAAAATGGATTGACTGGATTGGTGAACTACTTACCATCCATCACTCGCCAAAATACGTATCGCTTAATGGCTCGTTATAATGCCGTTACGCAGTACAATAACGAACAAACCATGCAAGCGGATATCACCTATACGCATAATGATAAAAACATGTTTCAACTCAATGGCAGCTATGTAACGGGTTATAATAATGTGGAGTTGTTTCACGAACTATATTTCGACTGGCTACACCAGTTCAATGATAAATTCAAAATGCTTTATGGTATTCAATCGGTAATGTTCAACCAATCGATTTTGCAAGGAGAAGCAGGAGCGAAAGATGTATATACCATCACTCCATTCACCGAAATAAATTACGATATCGACTCCAAACGCTCCTTACGTATTGAAGCGCAATACCTAAGTACCAAGCAGGATTCGGGCAGCTTCGTCAATGTGCTTGTCGATTTTAATGTAGCACCACACTGGAGCTTCTCGGCGGGCGATATGATTAATATAATTCCTAACTCAGGCACCGATAAAATTAATTACTATACCCTATTTGCAGCCTATACCGAAGGACCTTCACGTATTGCCTTGGCCTATGTAAAACAGCTTGCTGGTTTCAATTGTAATGGTGGAATCTGCCGATATGAACCTGCCTTTAATGGTGTTAAACTAACCTTATCAAGTACCTTCTAAATTTATTTATCATGAAAAAATATTTGTTCATCCTGGTGATGGCAACCCTGCTCAACGCTTGTAAGGAAGACGGCCCATATATCGACTTCACCCCCACCAAAGGACCACAACAGGGTGATACTGCTTATTTCGCTAGTGTAGCAGCTACTCCACAACAACGCAATGTGCTCTTGGAAGATATCACAGGCGTACGTTGTCCGAACTGCCCACAATCGCATGATGCTGCCAAAGCCATCAGCAATGCCAATCCTGGACGCATCGTCATCTTGGCACTACACGGGTTTAGCAATCCGGTATTCACCGATCCATTAATTTCTTCAGGTTTTGGATATCCCGAATTTAGAGATTCATCAGCCGAGTATATCATCACACAGCTTCTAGGTAACCCTACTGCTTTACCTCAAGGAGCAATCAATCGTAAATTTTTCACCAGCGAATCGTATAGATACATCCCCTATTCAAAATGGAGTGGCTATGTAAATTCCGAATTGGTCTTGCCTACACCCATGAATCTCGATATTACCAATTCTTACAACTCAAGTACGAGAGAGGTAACAGCAGTAGTAAAAATGGAATGTACCCAAGATGTAACAGATACCATGTACTTAACGGTAGGCATCACCGAGAATGGCATCTTAGGCACACAAAAAGGACCAACAGATACCATACAAAATTACGAACACAATCATATTTTCAGAGAAGGGCTTACACCGAAAAGTGGATTGCGATTGAATTCCCCAACCATCACGCTCCAATCGAAGCAAGTGATTGTGCGTGTGTTCAAATACAATTTACCTGCTGGATGGAACGTGAACGATTGTAATATCGTAGCTGTTTTGCATAAGAGCAGTTCGCGCATTGAAGCAATGCATTGTGCTGAAAAGAAAATCCTCTAAACACGTTGAAACCGCATGAAGCAAACATTGAAATACCTTTTACTATTGCTTTGCTGCTGGGGTTGTAAACTTACTACCGATAGTTATTTGGCCAATGTAGAAGAACATCGTAGCAATATTGATGCGCTCTTCTCCAATGAGAAAGCCTCTCCACTCAATGATATCGACCGCGCTGCCTTTAAAGGATTGGAGTATTTCCCCATCGATAAAAATTTCAGCGTCAATGCCCGAATTGAGAAATATGATTCGGTGCGCTACCTCGAACTGAAACATACGCTGAACCGCACGTATCCTTTCATTGTATGGGGTGTGGCACATTTCAAACTGCTCAACGATTCGTGCAAACTTACCATCTACCTCACTGCCGAAAAAGAATCAAAAACCAATATGCTCTTCATTCCTTTCAAAGATGCCTCTAACGGCATGGAGACTTACGGCGGTGGGCGTTATTTAGATATGGAAATGCCTGTAGGCAATACTGCTAACCTCGATTTTAACTTGACTTATAATCCCAACTGCGCCTATAGCGATAACTGGAGCTGCCCTTTGGTACCCGAAGAAAACACCCTGCAAACGGCGGTGAGAGCGGGGGTTAAAACCTTCGAACGACAACATTAGCAAGCTATGGATGCCTTATAAATCCATTCTAAAAATTAGCTAATCAATATCATAAATTTCTTTTAAATCTTAACCAACAATTATTTACTTTTGTGGAGTTTCAATACCTTATAAATTTTAAATCATGGCTGAAGTTGCAGAAAAACTTTTTACATCAAAAGATTTAGTAACCGATCAAGAGGTGCGTTGGTGCCCAGGATGCGGTGATTATAGTATTTTAAAGCAAGTACAAACCGTACTTCCCGATTTCGGACGCCCGAAAGAAGAGTTCGTTTTTGTAAGTGGAATCGGGTGTTCGTCACGTTTCCCATACTATATGGAAACCTACGGAATGCATACCATTCACGGAAGAGCTACCGCTGTAGCTTCAGGCTTGAAAATTAGCCGTCCCGACCTAAGCGTATGGATGGTTACTGGTGATGGCGATTCACTAAGTATTGGTGCAGGTCACTTCATTCACTTGCTCCGTCGTAATTTAGATATCAATATAATGCTTTTCAATAACCAAATTTATGGTTTGACGAAAGGACAATATTCTCCAACATCTGAAGCAGGAAAAGTAACCAAATCGAGCCCCATGGGTTCGGTGGATCATCCATTTAACCCTGCAGCATTATGCATGGGAGCCGATAGCACGTTCGTTGCACGTAGTATGGACCGCGACCCAAAACACTTACAATACGTTTTGAAACGCGCCTACGAACACAAAGGAACAAGCATGGTAGAAATCTATCAAAACTGTAATGTGTTTAATGATGGTGCCTTCGAAATTTTCACAGAGAAAGGTTCGAAGAAACAAGAGACATTATTGATGGAACACGGCAAACCATTAATCTTTGGTGATAATGGTGAGAAAGGAATTCGTTTGGATGGATTTAAACCAGTGGTAGTTGATATCTCTGGAGGTGCCAGTGCCAACGACCTTTGGATTCATGATGAAACCGATCGCGTGAAAGCTACTATCCTTACTCGTTTCTTTGATAGCCCAAGCATGGAAAACCATTTACCTCGTCCGTTTGGTATCTTCTATATGGAAGACCGTCCTACTTACGAAGATGGTGTTACTGCACAAATTGAAGCAGCCCAGTTAAAAGGCAAAGGCGATTTGGATAAGTTGCTCAAAGGAAAAGAAACCTGGATGGTTGATTAATTCCATCAATTCGACTATTTCTTCTCGTTCGTCATTCTCAATATTATTATGTCTTTAATATCTTTAAAAGGAATCACAAAAAATTATGTGATGGGCAAAGAAGTGTTGCAGGTGCTTAAAGGCATCGACCTCACTATTGAGAAAGGCGAATACGTAGCGCTCATGGGCCCCTCAGGCTCGGGCAAAAGTACCCTCATGAATATGATTGGGTGCCTCGACTCTCCCACCTCTGGAACCTATATATTAAACAATCAGGATGTGAGTGGCATGACCGATAATGAGCTCGCCGAAATACGTAATAAAGAAATTGGATTTGTATTTCAAACCTTCAACCTCATGCCCCGCCAAACTGCCCTCGATAATGTAGCGTTGCCATTGATTTACGCAGGTATCAAAAAAGCACAGCGTGAGGAATTATCAAAGAAGGCATTATCAGGTGTAGGATTGGCCGACCGGATGACTCATAAGCCCAATGAACTCTCGGGAGGACAAAGGCAGCGTGTGGCCGTAGCTCGTGCACTGGTAAATAATCCAGCCATCCTATTGGCGGATGAACCTACAGGGAATCTCGACTCTAAAACATCATTAGAAATCATGCAGCTTTTTGATGATTTACATTCGAAAGGCAATACCATTATTTTAGTTACACACGAAGAAGATATTGCAAAATTTGCGAAGCGTGTTGTTCGACTTAAAGATGGACGGATTGAACACGATGGTAAGGAGATGTTACTCCAATCCTAGTTAGTTCTTCGCAATCCACTCCTCATACCACTTTTTTAAATTTGGATCGGTATCCAAAAAATATTTATCCAGGGTACGCGTATCTCCAGTAATTTTCCCTTCTCCTTCAACGATAGAGAAATCGGGGATGGTAGCCCCCATTGGAATAATCGTATGTGGCTTTAATATACATCCCTTACCAATGCTGGCTCCTGGCAATATCACCGAGTGCGGACCAATGGCTGTGAAAGCCCCAATATTCACTGCTTCTATGAGGTAGGCTTTCTTCTGATGATCGGTGAATTCATTAAAATGATATCCATACAATCGAATGGCTTGATGGCTGCTATGGGTGAAGATACCTACCCATGCACCAATCTGACAGCCATCGCCAATGGTTAAGGGGCCAGTTCCATCAATAATGGTATAATGCCAGATATGAATCATATTCCCCATCTTCATATTTTCCTTATGATAAAAATGCGTGGTACTGCTATAGCTAATTTTACTGCCGTTGAAGGCGGCATGATAATACATCCTCGGCTTATCGCTGATGCCTAAAATACGTCGGATGAGTTTACGCAGCATGCTGAATACGTTTAAGTAAATCGTTTAGGTTATTAAGGGTGCCCAGTTCGCGGGCCGTAATTTTAATGGCAAATTCCTCATGTAGCCACGACATTAAAATAAGTTTTGATAATGAATCGTACGCTTTGATTTGTTGCAAAGGCGTATCGGCACTTACCACTTCATTGGTTTGTATTAAATTTTTAAACGCTGCAATTAATTCATCAATATTCATCGCTTCATTCGTGGAGTTAATTTTATTTCTTCTACAAAATTAATTTTTACTGGCACTTCCATGGGTCTTAATTTCTCTCTCGCATAATTACGAATATACTGCTTCACCTCATCATTGGTATAGCCATCACTTTTTACCACATCGGCACATACCAATTCTCCCAAAATCAAACTCTTCTCTGCATAAATTTTAATGTCTTTTATTTGAGGCAAAGCGCGCAAGGCAGTTTCCATCAATCGAGGTGAGAGCTTCTCCCCTCCTGTATTAATGAGTTCCGAACTTCTACCAATGAGCTTGTAGTACCCGCTGGCATTGCGTTCTACGAGGTCGCCGGTAGCAATCCATTCGGGGGCATTGAGTACTTTATTATCTTTGATGATGTATTGCAACGATTCGGGAGCATGCAAAAACAATTCATCATTCTCAATTTTAAAATCAATTCCCTCTTCACCCCATCTGCAAAATTCTTCATTGGTTGCATCAAGAATTTTCTTCCTGCGAAGTCCTTGGGTAGTGGCATATACATCCTTGAGCTTCACGTGTGGCAATTGTTTTTTTAATTTACCTATCACATACTCGGGCATCAACTCACTTCCATACGCAATTTGTTGCAGTGATGGAAGTGCGATATCATCATTCAAATGCAAACAAAAGAGAGCCAGAAACGAAGGACTTGCGAAGAGGTGTGTGACCTCGTGTTTTTGAATATCGAGTATGGCTTGCTCCGGATTGAAATGATTCTGCAATACCATCGTACCACCTGTAGCCATGGTACTTAGCAACACATCAATAAAGGCAATATGGTCGGGTTTATAAAAACACAAACTCTTGATGGGATGTGCTGTGCGCTGGTAACGTTTCATGAATAAAGTAAAATCATGAAACACCGCTCTGGATTTTCCCGTTGTAGCAGAGGTAAAGAAACCCAGCATTGGCTTGTCTTGTAGCGCATCCAAAGGAGCGTTCTCAATAATTTCTTCGGCATCATTTACTTGCTCTTGCGAACAAAGCAGTATGGGATTTTTGTATTGAAGCAATTTGAAAAGTTGTGCCAAAGAGAAGATATTTGAATTCATCACAGGCAACATCAGCACTTGCGTTGGAGGTGTGCATACTGCAGTCATTTCAACAAATTCCGCCACGGTTACGGCACTCATCTCACCCGATGCGTCATTGGTTTTAGCAATGAATAAAACATGAGCTGGTGGAAGTTTTTCAAACATGATGCCTGGGTATTTAGTTCACTCCTCCCAAATAAATTACTTGTGAGGTAATGAAATTACTTTCGGGTTTGATGAAGAAATCGATCACGTTGCTCACTTCTTCCAACTGTGCAAAGCGAGGAATGGCTTGCCTTTGAAGGAGTTTTTTCATTTTAGCTTCGGGCACACTTTTAATTAAATCGGTTTGCAATGGAGTACAACCAAGCCCATTCACTGTGATACCATAACTTGCCAGTTCACGAGCGGCTGCATATGTTAAATGCTCGAGGGCAGCCTTGGATGCACCATATACGGCCTCTCCCTCCAAATGCAGTGGGGTGGCCACACTGAGCATATTCACAATACGGCCCTGGCGCTTGGCAATCATTTGTTTGGCGCCTTCACGCATCAATAAAAAAGCACCAAATACATTCACATCAAAAATATCCTTCACGCTTTGATAAGGGGTGGTGAGCAAGTGATTCATGGAAGCAATCCCTGCATTATTAATTAAAACATCCACGCCACCCAATGCCTGAATTTCCTGAAACATATTCAGTACATCCTTTTCTTCGGATACATCCAATAAAAAATGGCGGTAATTCGAATGAGAAATACTGGCTGGGGTACGACTGCAGCCAAACACCTGATGGCCTGCTTCCAGGTAATGATGCGCCAGATACTGACCAATGCCTTTGCTCGTTCCGCTGATTAATATATTCAAGTTATGATTGCAATTTTAAAAGTGCTAAATTCCTAAATATAATTGATTGAAAAAAATGAGATGAATTATACATCCCTCCAATCACATTAAAACAAATTGAGTTGTTGCAGCGATTTCACTACAAATGTTTTTCGATGTAAGGGCGAATAACCATATTGCTTGATGGCTTCCACATGCAATAGCGTGCCATAGCCTTTGTTTTTATCCCATCCATATTGAGGATATTGCAAATGGGCCTCCTGCATAAAATCGTCGCGGTACGTTTTAGCTAGGATACTTGCCGCGGCGATATTCATGTACAATCCATCGCCTTTAATGATGCACTGATGTTTTATTTGCTGGTAGGGATAAAAGCGATTCCCATCAATAACCAATAACTGCGGAACTGTATTTAATCCATCCAAAGCCAGATGCATGGCTTTGATGCTCGCCTTGAGGATATTTATTTTATCGATTTCTGTTTCGTTGATTTGCCCTACCGAGTAGGCTACTGCTTCTTTTTCAATCACCGCCCTCAATTCCATTCTTTGCTTTTCATTGAGCTGTTTGCTATCGTTCAAGATTTTGTTCTTGAAATTTTTGGGCAAGATTACTGCGGCCGCAAATACGGGGCCAGCGAGGCATCCACGCCCTGCTTCATCGATGCCAGCTTCAACGAGCTTATTTTGAAAGGTCCTTTTTAACATGTGCGATTTGCAGCACAATATTACATAAAACCTATAATACGAACCGATTTACATCCCTTGATAGCGTATGCCCCTTTCAAATCCAATAAATTTATTCGTAATTCGCCCCATGCTTCAATACCGAGACATTTTCTATAAGCAATACTTTAGCAGTCAGCTGGGCCGTGCCGAAACGAACTATCAAAAGAATCTTGATAAAGAAACAGTGCAGCTCAGCAAAGAAATTTTACCATTGATTCCAGGCAATAAAAACCTCAAGATCGTTGATTTGGGATGTGGTATTGGTGCCCTGGTAAAATCATTGACTGATGCAGGTTATTCTCAAACTATAGGAGTGGATGTGAGTGAAGAGATGGTAAAAGTAGCGCATACCTTAGGAATTCAATCGGTACAGCAAGCCGATGTAACCCAGTTCTTAGCGCAAAATAAAAACATTTTTGATGTCATCACAGGCATCGATATTATCGAGCATTTTACAAAAGATGAACTTGTACAATTATTAACGGGCATTCGCGAATCATTGACTCCGGGTGGTATCGCCATTTTCCGCACACCCAATATGGATGCGCCTTATGCAACCATATTTGCGAATGGTGATTTCACTCATGAGAACTATTTGAATTCTTCATCGGCAAAGCAAGTGATGCGTAATTGTGGATTTAGTGAAACGGAAGTATTGTCTTCACGTATCTTCATTCAGAATCCTATAAAAGAAATAATTCGTAAAATGGTATGGTCTGCATTGCGAATGCGCATCAAGCTGGAACTATTTGCCAGCGGGCGAAGCAGCAATATTGTATTGACTCCTAATCTTGTGATTCGAGTGGTTCGATAAATTGATTTATTCCTTTATCATTTTTACTGTACCAATTCCTTCGATTCCAACCACTTTCACAATATAAATTCCTGAAACAAAATGTTGGGTTGGGATCACTGTCGTTTGTTCGTTTAGCGTTTCATGATACATTAATTTTCCATCGATACTAAAAATATCGATTTCCATTTTACCGGCATTCAAATTTGCCAAGGATATGGAAATGGAATTGACGAATGGATTGGGCAAAGCAATAATTTCTAACATGCCACCATTACTAAGAATACCAATATTATTAATGGCTAAAGGATCGGAAAACGCTGGGCACGATCCAGCACTATCAACTTGCACTCTATAATAAGCGGCTACCGTAGGAACATATTTGCGTTGTGTTGCTCCCGAAATCGGCACATTATTTTTAAGCCATTGATAGGTTACACCGTTGCTATTACTGCATATGATGGTATCTAAATAATGTGTGATTACTGGCTTTTTCGGCAGTGCCAATATCTTCACCGAAAAGCTCCAAAGGCTGGTATCTTTTGGCCCGGTGCTAATAAAACGATATTTATAATATGGTGATGCGTATGCATTTCCAGGAATTAATGCAAGAATACTATCCACTTTAAGTTTGGTTCCAATCTTAAATCCTACATTGGTGGGATTCGTAAAATTGCTACCACCATCGCTTAACTGCAAGAAAATTTTATTGGTGTCGGCGAAGGTATTGGTGGTTTTATACGATACATAATCCATATCGTTCGGACACAAGAGTGTATCGTGTTTGGTGATATAAAAATTAGGCTGTTTGGCTTTCGTAATCCAATAATCATAAGCGCCATTCAAGGTATCAGCCGTGCGATCAAATTCCTTCCCTGATTTTGAATAGCCTGCCATTACGATATTATCGCCTGGTGTGAGCACCATATCTTGCATATAATCATCTTTCTTTCCACCCAAATGTTCATCCCAAATTGGGCGACCACCCGAATCAATTTTTATCACCCAATAATCGAGTCCTCCATAATTAAATTTGCTGCGATCGCCAATACTTGAATAAGAGTATCCGCCCATCATAAAGCCATTGTCCATGGTTTGTGCGATGGCAAAACAACGCTCGTCAGAATTGCCGCCAATTTCACGTTCCCATAATTTATTGCCGTTGGCATCCGTTCTTATAAGCCAAATATCCAAATATGCTTTATTTTCTGATAGCTTATTTCCACTTTTACCCGAATTGGAATAGGTAGGAAATAAAAATCCGCCATCTTTCAATTCCATGAAGGTATTGATTTCTTCAAGATTGGTTCCTCCATAAACCTTATCCCACTGAAATACACCATTGGCATTTATTTTCACAAGCCATAAATCGCTATTCCCAATCGTATCTTTTGTTTTATTACCGCTAATAGGTGATTTGGACCAAGCAGCAAGCATATATCCTCCATCTTTTGTTTGATGCCCTTCCCAACAATTATCATAACCCTTACCACCATATGAGCTATCCCATAGCATCCGGCCCACGCTATCAATCTTCACCACCCAAATATCAGCATCTCCTTTATTCGGACTTTTTTTATTTCCTGTTTTGCCCGAATACGATAAGCCTATTAATAAATAACCTTTATCAGTGGTAGGTTCGACATAATGAAGTTCATCATAACTATTACCACCATAAGCGCTATCCCATTGCTTTACACCCGAGGCATTGAGTTTCACAATCCAGAAATCGCTTGATCCAAAGGATACCTGATTTCTATCTCCTGTTTTACCACCGTTGGTAAATCCACCCACCAAGCATCCCCCATCGGCAGTTGGCACCACCGAATACAAGTCTTCATTGCTGGTTGTTCCAATGGTTGCATCCCAGAGTTTATTGCCATTGCTATCGGTTTTCACTACCCAGTAGTCGTAACCACCTTTGCTTGTTAAAGATTTCTCACCGCTATTTTTGGAATTGCTTCTTCCAGCCAAGAACAAACTTCCATTCGAAGCCCGCTTGATGGCGTTTAAATTATCGGTTGAATCGCCGGCAAAACGTTTGTCCCAAAGCCTTATTGGCGACTGTGCCGACGCCGATAACAGGATTATGAAAAAGGATATGAATACTAGGAATTTCATCATATGCGTGGTGTTATAAATAGTTAGGGAAGCCACAACCTGAGCACTTGCTAATGTTGTAAACTTCGATTGTTTTGTTTTTTGTTGAATTGGAATAATACAAATTAAATAAAAAAACCCGAAAAAGTGATATGACTCATAAAAAGATTTCACCCTTTTAAAAAAGGAGAATGCGTATTTTCGCAACTCATTTAATTTTAATGCGTATGAATTTCGAGTTAGATCAAATACCGTTTAGAGCCGAAAAGCCTAGAAATGAAGGGCTAACCATGGTAATGGATAAAGGGCTTAGTGTAAGGGAAGTGGAAGATTTCTTAAGCTCCTCTTCAGTTTACACCGATTTATTAAAACTTGGATTTGGGACCTCTTATGTAACTCCCCACTTACAAGAAAAGATTGATGTCTATCAAAGTGCCGGTATCCCCGTTTATTTTGGAGGAACTTTATTGGAAGCATTCATTGTTAGGAATCGTTTCGAAGATTATTTAAAGCTTATCGAAAAATATAAAATCACCCACGTAGAAATGAGTGATGGAAGTTTGGAGATGCCTCATGATGAAAAATGTGAGTATATCCGCCGTCTTTGCAAGTATGCTACGGTATTAAGTGAAGTTGGAAGTAAGGATGCTGAGAAAATATTTGCTCCTTACGAATGGGTACAGTTCATGCAGAAAGAGAGTGAAGCAGGCGCTTGGAAGCTTATTGCCGAAGCACGCGAAAGTGGCAACGTAGGGGTGTTTCGTGGTAATGGCGAAGCCCGCGAAGGATTGGTACACGAAATTGCTCATTTCATTCCAAAAGACAAAGTAATTTGGGAAGCCCCTCAAAAAAGCCAGCAAGTATGGTTCATAAAAGAGATGGGAAGCAATGTTAACCTTGGGAATATTGCTCCGAATGAATTGATCCCACTAGAAACACTAAGACTTGGATTGCGTGGTGATACTTTTAGCACCTTCCTGGATAAATAAAGAAACGATAATTAGAAAAGCAGATAATTTTTATCTGCTTTTTTTATGCCAATGGCAGAACGTAACGAGCATCTTCACGAAGCAAGGCGCGTTTAATCCATTTGGCGTTCTCCTCTGCCGACCGACGTACTTCTAAGCGCTCTGCATTGCATGGGCCACCTCCATTAATTACACGTTTAAATTCGTCCCAATCGGGTTCGGTATATTCCCATTTTCCTGTGGTTAAATTCTTTTTCAAATTTTCATCAGGGAGTGTTAATCCCAAATCAAAAATCTTAGGAACATACATATTCAAAAATTGCTGACGCATATCGTCATTGGATGCCATCTTCACTTTCCAGCGCATCAATATTTCGGTATGGCTCGATATTTTATCGCTCGGACCAAAGAAATGCATGATGGGTGGCCACCAACGTGTGAGGGCTTCTTGCACCATGGCTCTTTGAATTGGAGTGCCCGTAGCTAAATACACCACGGCATCGTGACCATATTTTAAGTGAAAACTTTCTTCTGTACAAATGCGCTCCAGTGCACGGCAATACGGGCCATAACTTCCTTTAGCATTCGCCAACTGATTTACAATAGCACCTGCATCAATAAGCCATGCAATAACAGCAGTATCAGCCCAGGTTTTTGCTGGATAGTTAAACACATTACTGTATTTACTTTTACCGCTGATAAGGTCGTTAATCATGGCCTCTCTGGTTTTCCCCAATGTTTCGGCAGCACTATAAAGAAGTTGTGCATGCCCCATCTCATCTTGAACTTTGGCCATCAACGCTAGTTTCCTGCGAAAGCCTGGAGCACGCGTAATCCAAGTACCTTCGGGCAATGCACCAATCACTTCGCTATGTGCGTGCTGCTCAATCATTCGAATTAATTGTTTGCGGTACTCTTTGGGCATCCAATCGCGAGGCTCTACCTTTTCGCCACGTGCAATTCGGGCTTCAAATTCCTCAAGCAGTTTTGGATTTTCATCAGCAATGATTGATGCCGATTTGTCGTTGGGGTCGATATATGCGTTTCCGTACATGGTTAGTTTGTTATAATATTCAATATTGGGGTGCAAAAATGAATCGTATTGCCCAAAATAAATAAAGTATTGAAAAGTGATTTTACCTTTGTTTGAAAGGACAGTTAGGCAAAAATAAGGAATTGGAGTTGATGTTCCATGCCCTAGCGACTATAATATTTTCACCGCAGTTTGGTAGTAATTGTTTACGCCTCCTAAAACCTCATATTTTATATAGTACGATTTAACGAACATATCGAATGCGAAGAACTCATGATTGGGTACATTAAACTCATCAAACATAATAATATCGCCTTCTTTCAAATAGGGGGCGAGGCTCGTAAGCACGAATAGTGTTGATGAAAACAAATCCGCATCCATATGCACAACCAATCTTTTTGAATTGTCAAAAGTTTTAAGAAAGCCTGGCAAGGTATCTTGAAATAAACCTTTTACGAAGGTGGTCCTTGCATCATCCGTTTTCGGAATACCACTTTCCATTTCACCAGCTTTAAAGGCACCCCAATTTTCGGGTAAGCCTTCAAAAGTATCGAAGCCGAAGAATCGAGAGTTTTGATTTTTGATTTTGTCGGCCCACCATAAGAATGAACCACCATCAAATACCCCAAATTCGAGGTAGTTTATTTCGGTTAGGGTTTCTGAGTTGATGATATGTTCGTGTAACTTAAAGCGATCATCATAATTAAACTTAAAACTATAGAAGGTGCTATAACCCTTTTGCTTGTTGTCGGATATCCATTTAGAAAGGCGTGAAATATTTCCTAAAAAAATCCAGGTATTAGAAAACCTATTGAATAAAAGATGAAGTTTAAGAAAGAAAAATATTCCTTTAATTTTCGCGGGCAACTTACTATATCGGGGAATGATCATTTTTCAAAAATAATTTATTTTTAGATATCTCCTATTTAACTGGCATTTTTAAATTAATGCTTTAAAATATCACCAATTTTAATTGTCGAGAAAATCAAAATTTAGAAGGAAAAGTATTATAACTCACTTTCCCTTTAAAACACGAAATTTCTCATCTTCGAAAATATCATTTCACGATTTACTTTTTACGAATTACTATTGACTTTTTCAATCCTACGTGTCAAATTATCGTCCTAAAATTCAAAATTTTGAAATTTATTTGTATTATTACCGCTAATTTAGGGCCCCTATTTTCTAATAAAATTAATAACGAAAAAAATTTACTTATGATCTCTAACACACGAATTAAGGCTGTCATTATTGATGACGAAGTTCCCAATCTGGACACCTTAGACAAAATCATTTCTCATTTCTGCCCCGATATCCTGGTCGTTGCGCGATGTCAGTTTCCAGAAGAGGCAGTAGGAATTGTTCAGGAACTTAAGCCCGATATTGTTTTTCTGGATATTAAGATGCCCGTTTTAAATGGCTTCGACTTCTTAAACCGATTTACCTCTATCCCTTTCAAAGTTGTATTTACTACCGCCTTCAGCGAATATGCCTTACAAGCAATTAAATATGCAGCCTTCGATTTTATTTTAAAACCTATTGATCATGAAGAGGTGAGTGCCGTAGCCGCAAAACTTAAAAATTCTACAACACCAAGGGTGGTAACCCCCGTTATTCCAAATAATAACATGAATACGAACCTGGCATTACCTACGCCCGATGGTTTTTCATTCATTGAGATATCGGAAATCTTGTATTGCCGAAGTGATAATAGCTATACCAAGTATATTTTAAGTAACGGCAAGGCCATCCTGGTATGCCGCGGATTGCGTGAAACTACCGAAATGCTTGAACGTCATGGATTTTTCCGCATCCATCAGTCGTTTTTGGTGAATGCCCGTTGCATCCGCAAGTTCAATAAACATACTTGCTCCATTTTAATCACCAATGGCGATGAACTTCCAGTTTCTACTCGCAAGAAGGACGAATTTCTTCAGTTTGTTGCTAAAATCTAAAACGAATTCAAAGTAATTCCTAGCGAATTCATCAATATCCCGAGCGAATTCAAAAAAACACCAAATTACTATTCTAAATAACCATTTATTCGTAAGCATAAAATCACTCGTTAGTGAATAAATACTTATTGAATTGAATCTTAAAGTCCTGAAGCGCTCGCTTCGGGACTTTTTGTTGATGCCCCTTTCCCCGTTTTTCGGCATTTCTTGCCTGATTTCAATTTTACCTTGGCTTCGAAAATGAATCCTGTGAATAACTTGTTATCTGTAAACGCCATAAATAAGGCAATTTCGCCGCGTATTTCAAACCCTATACGCTATGAAGTTTTTTATTGATACCGCAAATCTAAATCAGATTAAAGAAGCCAATGATCTTGGAATCTTGGATGGAGTAACCACCAACCCAAGCTTGATGGCTAAGGAAGGCATTACTGGTGCTGAGAATATCATCAATCACTATGTTACAATTTGTAATATGGTTGATGGAGATGTAAGTGCTGAGGTAATCAGTACCGACTTCGAAGGCATTGTTAGAGAGGGCGAAATGCTGGCTGCTTTGCATAAAAATATTGTTGTAAAAGTGCCAATGATAAAAGATGGTATCAAAGCCATCAAATATTTTAGCAGCAAAGGAATCAAAACCAATTGCACGTTGGTATTCAGTGCCGGACAAGCTATTTTAGCTGCCAAGGCAGGTGCCACCTATATCTCACCATTCTTAGGACGATTGGATGATATCAGCTATGATGGTATTGAGCTAATCAATCAAATTGTTCATATCTATAATATTCAAGCTTACGAAACGCAAGTACTTGCAGCTTCTATTCGCAACCCTGTTCATATTGTAAAATGTGCAGAAGCAGGTGCCGATGTGATAACAAGCCCACTCGATTCAATACTTGCGCTTCTAAAACATCCTCTTACCGATATTGGTTTAGAGAAATTCTTAGCCGATTATAAAAAAGGGAACCAGTAAGTAGCTTCTTTTTCCCATGACAAAGGTTATTGCATTTGCAATGATCTTAATCTATGGTAACCAACCATCATCTTTAAAATCGATAGCCCTTGCACGCCGTAATAGATCTCGGAACAAACACCTTTCATTTGTTACTGGCAAAAGTTGTCGGTACAAAGGAAGTGCAAGAGGTTTTCAAACTCCAAATCCCTGTTAAGCTGGGCGAAGGAGGTATTAATAATAAAACCATCACCGCTCCGGCTTTTGAAAGGGGCTTGAAAGCGCTTCAACAGTTTCAGGAGGTCATCACCGAATATAAAATTTCAAAGGTCTTTGCCTTCGCAACTTCCGCAATAAGAGGCGCCGATAACGGACCTGATTTTGTGGCCGAAGTAAAAAAACAAACTGGCATTGAAATCAATGTAATCACTGGTGAAGAAGAAGCCGACCTCATTTTCTATGGAGTGAAGCATACTGTAACCCTCACCAACGAAAAGGTGCTTGTAATGGATATCGGTGGAGGTAGTGTTGAGTTTATTATCGCCAATAACGAGGAGATATTTTGGAAACATAGCTTCTTACTCGGTGCAGCCCGCCTGCTGGAGCTGTATCATACCACCGACCCCATCTCAAAAGAGGAACAATCGGCGCTAATCAAATACCTTGATTTTGAGTTACTTCCTTTAAAGAATGCCATTCATGAATTCCCGGTGAAGACCTTAATTGGCTCGGCTGGGTCATTTGAAAGCTTGGTGGAGATGATAGAACAAAATTTCAATAAAAAGCTTCATTTTACTACCAGTTGCCCCGTTTCAATCGACGATTATCACAAGATTCATGAGCTCATTTTAAAGTCGACCCATGCCGACCGCATGAATTTCAAAGGACTCATACCTTACCGTGGAGAGATGATTGTAATGAGTTTCATGCTTATCGAATATGTACTCCGTGCTTTCCATATTGAGAAGCTCTTTGCCTCCGACTATTCCCTTAAAGAAGGGGCCCTCTTTAAAATGAGTGGTGTATAAGCTTTTCACAATTCTTTTTTATTTTATCGTCCCAAACAATTATTTTCGCTCTCTGTATATGAAAAAATTAAATTACGCATCTCTCTCCATCATTGGAATCATTGTATTAGTGGCTGCTTTGCGCGTCGCACAAGTATTTCCACCCAATTTCGCCCCGGTTACAGCGCTTTGTTTACTAGGTAGCGCTTATTTCAGTCGCAAATGGATGGCATTCATTATTCCTACTGCAGTGCTGGCCTTGAGCGATATTTTTATCGGTGGAGGTAAAGAATTAATCAGCGTTTATTTTGCTTACGCGCTCATCATCTTGTTGGGTTTTGCACTTAACAATAATGTAAAACCATTGCGTGTATTAGCTACAAGCCTTGGAGCGTCTGTATTGTTTTATGTAGTTACCAATTTCTTTTGCTGGTATGGAAGCCCATATTATACTCAAGATTTAGGCGGATTCACTGCAAATTATGTTGGAGCACTTCCTTATTTCAGAACATCATTAGTTAGCGATTTAGGATATAGCGCTTTGTTCTTCACTGCCTTCGAACAAATCAGAGTTCGCTTCCCTCAGTTTTCTATTGCCAAGTAATTCAGAAAATTCAACCTTATAAAAAAGCCCCGAAGGATTTTCCTTCGGGGCTTTTTATTTATTTCACATTTAGAAGCGACTTATATCTTGCTTCATCATGCAAGATGATTATGGCTGCTTTCAAATCGGTATCGTCGTCGAAGGTACTCTCAACAGATGCTTTCTGGAAATAATATCTTTTGGTAATTTCCAATTCAAGTAATTCTTTGATTTCTACTTTGGCTCTTTCTAAGTCAGTTTTCTTGTCGTGAGATAGTTTCTTCTTCAAGTCATCATAATCCGTTTTGATGGCATCAAAATACTTCTCTTGCTCTGCCTTGGCTTTTAATTTCTCAAGTTCTTGCTCTGTCTCTGTAGTATATTGATAATCCTTATTGGCTATGAATTTCATGAAATCCTGCCAATCTGTTTCAGTTAATTTAAACTGGGCAGTAGGAACTATTGTGGCGTGTGTATTTCTGTATTTATTGGCATACTCAAATATGATGTTCTTATCGTATAAACTTTTAGCAATGGTACTCAACTTCTGAGCATCTACTTCCACATCGGGCTTAATACCGCCACCATCTTTTACAATCCTTCCGCCTTTGGTTCTAAATTCATGAGTTAAGGAGTCGGGCACCTTCCCTACACTACCATCTTCGTTACGGTGGGTATAATCGAGTGCCTGAATACAACGCCCACTCGGGGTGTAATATTTGGCGATGGTAATTTTCATTTGGGTATTGTATGTAAGTGGTCGGGTATTTTGAACAAGCCCTTTACCAAAACTTCTTTGCCCTATAATCACCCCACGATCCAGATCCTGTATGGTACCCGCAACAATCTCCGAAGCCGAAGCCGATCCTCTATTGGTGAGCACTGCCAAGGGCAAGTCGAGGTCGAGACCAGCATTTAAAGTGCGATATTCTTTATCCCATTCTTTCACTTTACCTCTTGTATTCACCACCAGCTGACCTCGATCAACAAAGCAGTTTACAATATTTACAGCCTCATGCAATAAGCCACCGGGGTTTCCTCTTAAATCCAAAATGATTCCTTTCACTTTCCCGGTTTTCTTTAATTCTTCAAGGGCATCATGCACTTCCTTTCCAGCATCGTTAGTAAATCCTGTTTGTTTGATATAAGCAATATCGTCGCCTATCATTCCATAAAACGGCACATTCTTCAATTTGATATCATCGCGTTTTAATTTCTTAATGATGATTTCATCATCGCGTTTAATCTTCAATGTTATCTCTGTTCCGGCTTGTCCCTTCAACATCTTACTGATATCTGCACTCACTTTGTTACGAGTGCTCTTGCCATCCACTTCCAAAATAATATCCCCGCTTCTCAAATCCTCACGTTGCGCAGGAGAGCCATCATAGGGCTCTGTGATCATCACATATTCGCCATGTTGTGCAACGGATGCTCCAATGCCGCCATACTCGCCAGTAGTTAAGAAACGGGCGTCTTCAATCTCTGCTTCACTATAAAAATTGGTGTAAGGGTCAAGCGAATTCAACATCCCATCAATTCCACTACGAATTAGTTTTCCAGGTTCAACCTCGTCTACATAGTAGGTATTGACTTCCTTATATGCAGTTGAAAAAATATCCAGGTTCTTGCTGATTTCAAAGTACTGGTCGGCAATGAAAGCCGAGCCACTCAGTCCGATAATTACACCCGATGCGATGATTGCAATTTTTTTGAAGGTCGTCATGAATTTTTTGAATTAAAACGTAGGAATAGCGAATTTAACTGCATTGATGTGGGAAAACAAATATCACATTGAAAACTTGTATAAATTCACCCTTTTTAACTCATCAAAAGTAATAATGAAGTAACGATTGGGGATTTCATCCGACACGATTCCGATGATATTCCCCTCAATTTTATCGGCTACAATTTTGCGAGATGAAGCCATCACCTTGCTTGTAGTTCCATCGCTAATAACGATGAAGGTATGTTTCTCATTTACATCGAATACATTTTGCAGTTCAGAATTTTTCGTCATCGAAAGGGTATCGGTCATTTGAGAATAGCGATCGAAGAAGAGCAATTTATCTTTGTGCTGATAAATGATTTTCTGAAAATTAGTATCGGTGGTTTGGACAATGAAATGCCCGGTATTATTAGATACTAAGCGTTTTTTATATTCCTTTCTCTTAAGTGAGTCGAGGGTAAAACTAAATATCAACCCACTGGTATCAACACTTATTAATTCGGGGTGATATTTTTTATTGAGCTCGGCAGTAATGAAAAAATTAGTACTTATTTCCTTTTTAAAATCAATATCACGTTCTACACGTTTTCCAAATCGATTCCATAAAATCACCTCTCCGCTATTACTTATCCCTACGATATAATTTTTGTTTCGTTTCTTAAAATGCAGTAATTCAAAGTCGATATTAATTGGCGACTCTCTGGGCCTCCAGTCTTCAAGCGAAGCTCCTGCAGCTTCAAAGCCATAAATTAAGCGGCCCTGCACCATGAAGTATTCATAGGTATCGCCCATATCAAACAAATACATGCCTTCAATTCCTTCTGTATTAATTTGCTTTGGGAAGTTTTTAATATCATCGCCTTTCTCATTCAAGGCATATATCTGATTGGGTGTATTGAAAAAGTACTGAGTGCCTCCATCATGATAAATATCAATAACCGAAATCTTACTTTGAATTTTACCCAGAATAAATTTCTGCCATACTTCGCGTGCTCCAAAATCCAAACAGTGTAATACATTTTTCTCGTCTTGATAAAATATGAATTTCGTGTTTGATTTCACATTTTGAAGAAGCGTGATCTCATGCGTTTCTTGATCTAATGTTTTGCTCCAAATTAACTCGGAGGTGCTTGCATTGGTGGTTGCATTTTTGGAGAAAAGCAAGGTGCCCACGCCAACATGCTGCCCCAGGCTATCAAAACGCAATTGAACAAAGTCGAGGTTTTGAAGAAAAGAACTATGCAAAACCCGCTCACGATATTGGTCTTTGACAATACGACTAAAGTAAGGAAGCAAATACTGAGGTTGAATTTGCATCACAAAAATTGCGGAAGTCGATTCTTTCATTTCTGAAGGATACGCATCCATTTTTTGTAATAGCGGTATCATTGATGAAACTGAAGACGTAACTACAAAAAGATTCGGACCAATTAAAGAAATATAGCTTTCAGGCAAATCGGGGGTGGCGGCATTACAAAAGTTTCGGAAGAATGGATATTTTCCAAACTTAAATACCTTGTGTTTATTTAAAACATACGACTGCTCTAAAGAGTGCTTTGAAAAGATCGATAGTAACGTTGTAGAGTCAACTAGGGTATTCCCGATGATAAAGGTATTGTCGGAAATATTCTCGTCCTGCATATTGGCATAACAACGATAGAGTTCTTTCAGCTTCACTTCCGAATTGCTCGTATCGGGATGAAAGGCAATAAAATTAGGGGTGATATTTTGAAGCCAAGTTTCATAGTTAAAGGGCGACATCACTTTGGCTGGCTTAAATGTCATTGCATTTTTCGAATAATAAAAATGCATGTCGGCCAACGAACCTTCATCATTCAATTTCACTTCACATTCATCAATATTCTCAAACCATTGATAGAATTCGGAAGTATGGTTGGTAGTGAAATTCTCAACCCATTGCTGCATATTCACTTGTTTCACATACAGGATATTCTCATTGAAATTTAGGCTGGCCTGTTCGAAAACTTTTGAATGACTACGTATATTCTTTAATGTTTCTTCAGCAAATAATGCTTCGTTGGAAATCACCAAGACGCCAAGGGCATAGCTTACCACCAACTCCTTTTGTTTCGATGCATTGTATATTTCAATGATCTCTCCTGAGGGTGAGTTGTAATTGGCCTTTGAATAGCCTTCATCAAAAACCTGCTGCAATAGGCTGTCGTAAGTATCATTTCTTGCTTCAACCGCTAGCAGCGACTGTAATTGCGAATTTGCCCCCGCCCTAAAACTTAAAATATGACGCTTGTTTTTTATTAAACTTTTGAATATTGGCGAATGGGTGATTTCCAGTTTTAGAATATCATTATCGGCTAGTAAGGCAATCTCGCCATCATTTTCAATAGCATCAACCAAAGGTAGATTATGTAGTTTTTTTAAGGTTGTTTCATAATCATTGCCTGTAATTGCCACAATAGCGCCTTGGGCAATAGCGTATTTAATGGCATTATGGAATTTGTACCAACGAAAGCCTATAACAGCACCTGTCAGCAGGATCAGGATACCGATGCCAATCAAAACCAGCTTTTTATTGATCTTCATAAAGAAAAACAAAAATACTTGATTATTAAAACCGAATTTTATAGTTAATTCACACCTTCAATCACGTTAACGCTAGTTGTCTATTATTATGAATTCATACACACAATTAAGCATTGTCACAGGAGCCATTCTTGGTGCGCTTTCGGTGGCCTTAGGTGCTTTCGGAACACATATGCTTCGCCCGCTCCTAGAGGTTCATTATATGGAAGTTTTTGAAACCGCTGTGAGGTATCAAATGTACCATGCCATCGCATTCATTCTCTTGGGGTTAACCATCCAGCACAAGCCATTGCCAAAATATATTTATACACTATTCCTTATTGGCATTAGCATTTTTACACTTACCTTATACGGCATCGTTATAGGTAGTATGCAGGCCAATAATCCTTTGAAATGGCTTGGAGCCATCACTCCTTTAGGTGGCGCTTCATTAATTAGTGCTTGGGTTTTATTTGCTTATCATACTTGGAAAAAATGAAGACACTCATCATCATGCGTCATGCCAAAACAGAGGAAGGCAAAGCAAATCAGCGCGACTACGACCGCGAACTCATTTATAAAGGCTTGAAAGATGCTGCTGCCATGGGTTTATGGCTCCGTAAAAAATATTCGGTGGTTGATGAAATTCTATGCAGTGCCGCTAAGCGTACAGTACATACCGCAACTTTAGTGAAAGAAATTTGTGGTGGCGAGTTGCTACTCGATGAAGCACTCTATCATGCCGACGCGAATGCATTATTAAGCCATATTCACCAAGCAAAGCCTCGCACAAAAGTATTGATGGTGGTAGGGCATAATCCAGCCGTTTCCAATTTGGCTACCTATCTTAGCCATAAACTAATCGAACTAAAACCCTCTGATGTTGCGGTGTTCGAGCTCTCCAATAATTTATGGAGTGAGAAGCTAATTATTGATTCTCACAAACATCATTCGGAGTACTATAATTAGCACTCTATTTTTTCACAAAACCAAATTCAATCTTGTAATAGAATAAGGTGAGTCGGCCCAATTGCGTTTGTGGGAATAAAATCAGATCACTTGTTTTAGGATCCATGCTATAACTCATGGTTAAATAGTTTTGAATATTCAACACATTTACCAAATCAATAGCAATTTCATGCGTTACCTTTTTAGTATTTATTTTATATCCTAATTTCAAATCGAATCGCAAATAAGGCTTGAACTGCAAGGTGTTTCGGCCTTCATTGGCAGGAGTATACTCCGCTCTCTGTATGGTGAGCAGCGTATCGGCTGGAGAGTATCTCTTACCACCTCCATAAGTAAATTTACCACCCAAAACTAGGGTTTGTTTATTGCCTGCTTTATTCGGATTCAACAATAGTTCATAGCCTCCCAATAAATTAAATGCATAGTTGCCATTGAAATCACTGTTGTATGTTTTACCATCACTTCCTTTGTATTTGCTATCGTATAATGAAAGTGTACTCATCACATAATAATTGCGAAAGAAGAAACGTTCCAGTGTGAGTTCTATACCCTTATTCGCTCCAGTGCCTGTGTTTTTCATGGTGGTATCAGGAAAAATACGAGAGAAACCACTTCCTTGATTAACCATCGAAAAGCTTGAAGGAGTAACTAATACAGGAACATTGTAGAGATATTGATAATAGGTTTCTATTTTTAATCGTGTATGACTTCCTAGTGATTGATCATATCCAATTACATTTTGAAAACTTCTGATATTACCCACCTTTGTAAACTTCTCTTCATTGGGCGACCCAGGTAATCGATAGAAAAACATATAGTACGGAAGTGTTTGACTATGCATTCCTGTACCAAAGCTCAAGTTACTATTCTTACCTGTTTTATAAGAAAGTCCGGCACGTGGTTCAATAGCAAAATCTCCATTGAGTGAATAGTATTGCAGATGCAAGCCTCCGGTGACAAAGAAATCGTCGGTGAATTTATATTTCAATTGCGCATATGGCTGAATAAGGAATGCACTTGTTTTGGTATTGTATTTCAAATTGTATTCGATGTCGGGCTGATAATTAAATGGGCCTCCTAAATTATACCTGCCATTGGGTAATACGGGGTAAAAGGTGCTCTTTAACTTCTGTTCATTGATACTTGTATCGAGCATATCATAGCTAAAATAATCGAATGTGAACCCCGCCTTCATTGAAAAGCGTGTAGAGAATTTGTGATTTACAAAACCATTAAAGCCAGCAATACTCGTTATGAAACGATACCCCAATGAAGTATAATCGGCCAATTTATTGGTAGCGCTATCGCGCAGCGTAAGCAGATGAATTGCCGAATTCTTTTGAGTGGAATACGATACAACCAACTTCAGAAATGTATGTGAATTAATCGTGTGACTAAATGAAGAAGCGAATGTGTTCATGTCGGTTCTAAATAATTGGTCACGATCATTCAATCCGTATTTATCGCTATTCTTCTCTGCCGTGTTTAAAATATTACTGAAAACAATATCTATATTGCTTGATCCTCCTATTCCCCAAAATGCAATACTACTTTTTTTATTCAATGGGAAGTTCAATCGAAACGAATAATCCTGGTAACTTGGGATGGCATCGGTTCCTAGTTTAATATTAAATCCTTCAAAAAGTTTCAATGTCGAATAGCGATAGGTGGCTGCGAATGATGATCTTTTCATCTTATTAATGGGGCCTTCTAGCGCCATCTCTGTTCCTAAAAATCCGAGTTGAAAAGTGCCTTCATATTTTTCTTGATTCCCATTGCGCATTTTCAAATCAAAAACAGCAGCGATGCCATTTCCGTATTCCGCAGGAAATGCTCCAGTAAGGAAATCGGAATTGCCAATAGTTTTATTATTCAAGATACTCACCGGACCTCCAGTAGTTCCTGCAATGGCGAAATGATTGGGATTCGGGATGGTGGCATCATCCAACCGCCAAACCACACCCAAAGGCGAATTGCCACGAATCACGATATCGTTACGGGTATCATTGGTGCCTTGGGCACCAGCAAAGTTCGAAGCCATACGTGCCGGGTCTTGCCTGCTCCCCGCATATCTTTCGGTTTCGGCAATATCAAATGTTCGAGCACTCACGGTGGCGAGCTCATTTCTTACTACACCTTGGGTCGATCCTTTTACTTCCACCTCCTCAATTTTATTAACGCTCTCTTCCATCTCTACATTCAAAATCACTTCCTTCCCACTACCTACCACGATATCATGAAGTGATATAGTTTCAAAACCGAGCAGCTTAACCAAGATATCATGTTTGCCGACTGGCACTTTTAAAATTTTAAAATAGCCATCCATATCGGTGATGCAACCCAAAGCGCTTGGAATACCATTTTGCAGAACCACTACCACTGCACCGATGATGGGCGCTTTCGATTCCTTCTCTATTACCCTGCCTTTAACTGTTTGTATGGGTGATTGTGCCTGAATTGAAATAGCGAAAATTGCTAATAGACTAACAATGATGATTAATTTTTTCATATCCTAGGATGAGTTAATTTGGGGCAAGATAATCGTTTGTAATTGAAAAGCTAAAAAAGTTTTTCTGCCCAATTTTTAAGAGAAATTAAAATATCAGCGCAAAAAAAGCCCTGTTACATTATCTGTAACAGGGCTTTTGAAATACTAACCTAAATAAACCCTAATTAGTTCCATCACAAGTAATTACTTTTTTGGTAATGACTCTCGATCCGATAACCGCCTTCACGGTATATACACCTCCACTCAAGCCATTCTTCACCCATTTTATAATATTGATTCCTTTTTCCGCTTGCCCATCATAGAGCACTGCTGCCAATTGTCCATCCATAGTATAAACACCCACTGTCATGTATCCACCTTCGGGAGCCACTATTTCTATTTGTGTTGCTTCACTAAAAGGATTGGGAGCGATACGCATTTCAGGCATCACTAATCCTACACGAGTACTATTAGTATTCTCAACAACTACCGGATTATTTACTGGCGCTACTGTGGTGGTCGATTGGCTAATCAACACATATCCATCAGGAGGCGTGGTGTTACCAGTATAATCGTATATGGTTGAATTATTGGTGCTCGAAATAAACACTGCAGTATTACCCGAATTTACATCGCCTATTTCTTCAACATAGAATGACGTATATTCTTTTTGTACAAGGGTTTCAACAGGTTCAGCAGGTACAATTACACAAACAACTTGAGGCATTTCTTCAACTAAATTCACCATGCATAAATCGTTATGATCCCATAAATTATCAGCGCCAGTAACAAAAACCATTTTGGTTCCATCGGAGGTAACGCATGGCTGATAGGCTGTAACATCAACAGGCACTTCGGTCTTCACCATGGTGATGGCATTAAAGTTTTCATTTAATGATGGGCGTGATAAATAATACACAACACGAAAATCGTCACCAGTTTCGGTAGTACCCTTTAACGGGACATAGAATCGCAGGCCATCTTTGGAGAGCTGCCCTCCAGTAGGCGTCTTATCCGAAAGAACATTTAGTTCATTATCAAAAGTATATTGGTTATTTCCTGATAGAACGAACTTAACAATACGCTCCCGGTTATCATTATTATATAGATACAACTCGGTCATATCGGGTGTAAAGCTAGCATCGAACAAACTACCTGCGGGAGCATTCACCAGTGTTATTTCCTCCATTTGATCGAAGTTTTCAGTTTTTGATTTGCGGATTGCTTTGTACAATTTGCTATTCTGAGAAGCCACGTAAATGGTGAGCTCATCGGAGGTAAGCCATCCAGAGATCGCTGTTTCCTTGAAATTAGGGAAGATTGTAATCCCCTTCCCAAAGTGTTCCTCATCCTTAGTTCGGGTGGCAACATAAATCGAACGATCGTGGGTATAATATAAACTAAGACCATCATTGCTTATCCAAGGATAAGATTGAGCTTCACTAGGGGTGTTTAATTCATTGATTGCAAGCGGAGATGCAATAGCCTCCATTGTTTTCGAATCTACTTTATCGCCCTGGATAACGGCTTCTGTAGTCTCCTTATGGATTTTATCTTCTATATTATAATTAGGAGTTTGTTGATTAATTCCCGCGTTCAACGCGAAAACAGAAAGCATGGCCAAGGCAAGTAATTGAAATTTTTTCATGATTATGCAGGGTTAGTACTTTTAATGATAATCGGATATAAAAGGTAAATGGTTGCATCCATTTTTGTTATAGATGAAGTAAACGCAACAATTCCATAAATCATATCAATGAAAATGCAAATGCCTGAAAATGAGAGATGAAAAATAAGGTCAGCTTGACCTCTCAAAACACCTAATTAGCGTTTGAGTTTCTTACGCAATCGGATATTGAGCATTTCAACACCCAAAGAGAAGGCCATTGTAAAATAGATATAGTTCTTTTCTACATGCACATCGAGGGCCTCAACCACCAATAAGCAACCAATCATCAATAGGAAGGATAAGGCAAGCATCTTAATGGTAGGATGTTTTTCAATAAATTCGCTAATGAATCCTGTTACGGCAATCATAATTAGCATAGAAACAATAACAGCAATCATCATTACCGGAATACTTTGGGTAAGTCCAATTGCAGTGATTATAGAGTCGAGAGAGAATACTAAATTGATAATCATGATTTGCACAATCACATTCGCAAAACCCATTTTTGTTTTCTCTTCATTCTCTACGTTTTCATCAACATCAAACTTATGATGTATTTCGGTAGTGCTTTTATAAATGAGGAATAGTCCTCCTAAAATAAGGATGAGATCCTTTATTGAAATTTGGTGTCCACCCGCTTCGAAGAGCGTATAATGCTCCGATTGTAGGATAAGTTGAATAATGAATAATAGTGCAATACGAATTAGTAATGCAAGCAAAAGCCCAATGGTTCGGGCCCTTTTCTGGTGAATCTTTTCGGCCCTATTGGTAATAATGGAAACGAAAATGATATTATCAATTCCCAAAATCACCTCCATAAAAGTGAGGGTAATCAAACTAATCCATCCACCGGTGGTGGTAAAAATATTGGTAAAGCCAGATAAATCCATTGGTCTATAGTTGTTCTTTTATTTTTGCAAATATCGCTAATTCATTTTTGGGGTCAACCCAAATTATTTCTGTGTTTCTTCTAAACCAGGTGAGTTGTCTTTTGGCGAAGTTTCGGGTATGTTGTTTTATTAATTCAATGGTCATTGGCAGGGATTGTTTGCCTTCAAAATAATCGAAGAATTCTGAATATCCAACAGTTCTTAAGGCATAAGCATTTTTTTGATCTGCAAATTGTCGCACTTCATCTTCCAAGCCCAATTGAATCATATCGTCAACCCTTTGATTGATTCGTTGATAGAGAAATTCACGAGGTAAATCGATACCAATGGTTACAATTCGAAAATTACGTGGCTTTACCTCCTGCTTATGAAATTCAGAGAAGGGTTTACCTGTAGTTTCAATTACTTCCAGTGCACGCATCAATCGCTGTGGGTTTTGAATATCAACACTCGAGTACAAAATGGGATCGAGTACTTTTATTTTTTCTTGCAAATAAGAAATCCCTTCTTCCTGATATCGCTCAATGATAGTTTGCCGTAATGCTTCGGTGGCCTTTGGCAAGGGGTCGAAGCCTTTACATACGGCGTCGATATACATACCACTTCCTCCTACCATGACTACGATATCTTTTTCCAAGAACAATTCATCCAATTTTCGCAATGCATCCTTTTCAAAATCGCCAGCGCTGTATGTTTCTTGAATGCTTTTATTCCCAACAAAATGATGGGAGGCTTGTGAAAGCTCTTCAGTTGTAGGCTTTGCGGTACCTATTGAAAGTTCTTTATAAAATTGTCTGGAATCGGCAGAAATTATTTCGGCATGAAATTGATTTGCCAAAGAAATTGCCAATGATGTTTTGCCGGAAGCAGTAGCACCCACAACACAGAGAAGTGTCTTCGTGGTACTCATTTTATAAATCGTCATCAGCAACGATATCGTCGCCTGCTGCATCGTCGTCCGATTCCTCCTCTTCGCCGTCTTCGTTGGTTTCCTTAAAACCATCTTCATCTACTTCCCCTTCATCGGCAACGAGTATTTGATTTTTTATAAACTCAAATTCATCCTCTTCTTCTGCTTTGGCATTAGGCACCCCAATGGTTTGGTATTGTTTAGGGGCAATACCAACACTCTTAAATATGAAAGGGTAGGTTACGCCGTCCTTGGCATTCGGGCTAATATTCACCATCTCCAGTCTAAAAACCCATTCTTTAGAATAGTCATAGATCATGAGGATTTTTTGGTGAGGATCAAAAATAAATTTCGATAATTTAGAATCTGCAGCAATATTCTCTGAAGGCTTACCTTTCAAAGTTTTTTTGCCGCTGGTAATTTCATCGTTCATTCTCCATTTATCATCGCTCATAAAGAAAGAGCAATCGAGATGGTTATCGAAGCCAAACGACTGAAGGATAATATCACGGAAGGAAGCAAAGGTGCTGCCCGACTTCACTTCAACGAACCTAAAAAGGTCGTCGTATTCTTCAATAGAGCATTTAAAACGATAGATAGCCATAAAAATTTACGAGTACGAAAATAACCTTTTTTTAAATTAATTCACATTGAAAACCAATCAAAATGAAAATTATAAAAACAAAAAAAGCCCCAGAATTAAATTCTGAGGCTTTCGGTATTTTAATTTTCATTATTGCGCCACACCTTCAACAATTTTATCATGTTTTGCATATTCACCATCTTTCAATTTTACTGCAACCTTTTTAAATGCTTCCAATGTTTTTTGTACATCTTCTAAGGTATGCGCAGCCGTAGGAATCAAACGAAGGATTATCATCCCTTTTGGAATTACTGGGTAGGTTACCATTGAACAAAAGATACCATAGTTTTCGCGTAAATCGTAAACCATATGGGTTGCTTCCGGAATACTTCCGCTCAAATAAACTGGAGTAACAGGAGAAGCTGTAGGACCAATTTCCAGACCGTATTCTTTCAATCCGCCTTGCAATGCTCTTACAATCTTCCAAAGATTTTCCTTCAGTTCAGGCATGCTTTTAATGAGGTCGAGGCGCTTACGCATTCCAACTACCAATGGCATTGGAAGTGATTTTGCGAAAATCTGTGAGCGCATATTATATTGCAAGAAGGTGATAATTTCTTTTTGACTGCTGATGAATGCTCCAATTCCTGCCATTGATTTAGCGAAGGTTGAGAAGTAGATATCGATACCATCTTGAACACCGAAATGCTCACCAGTACCAGCTCCTGTTTTACCCATGGTACCAAAACCGTGTGCATCATCTACGAATAATCTGAATTGATATTTGCTCTTCATTGCAACAATTTGATCCAATGCACCCAAATCGCCTCTCATTCCAAATACCCCTTCGGTAATTACCATAATAGCACCATCAGTTTCCGCTACCAGTTTTGTAGCACGCTGTAATTGCTTTTCGAGTGAAGCCATATCATTGTGAGTAAACACAAAGCGCTTTCCTTGGTGTAAACGCACACCGTCGATGATACATGCGTGACTTTCAGCATCATATACAATCACATCACGACGATCAACCAATGCATCAATGGCACTTAGCACACCTTGATATCCAAAGTTTAATAAGAAGGTGGCCTCTTTATTGATGAATTTGCTCAATTCATTTTCTAAAGCCTCATGGTTATCACTGTTACCACTCATCATACGCGCACCCATTGGCAACGCTAGTCCGTATTTTATAGCCGCATCCGCATCTGCTTTTCGCACTTCCGGGTGATTGGCTAGTCCTAAATAATTATTCAAACTCCAATTAAGCATCTCTGTGCCTCTGAAACCCATGTGGGTATTGATTTCACCTTCCAATTTTGGAAATGTGAAATAACCATGGCTTTCTTTGGCGTGCTCTCCAATCGGGCCCATATTCTTTAAAATTTTGTCAAATAAATCAGCCATAATAATATGTTGTATTTTTTTGCAAAAGTAAGAAAAATAGAGGAAAAGTATGCATAAAAGAGTTTTGCGTATGTCACAAATCTTTTTCTATTTGCAGCATTAATTTATTTTTTATGACGGATCTAAAGTCACTGCATCATTTTTATCTGAATTCGGCAAATAATATTCGGACACCAGCTGCCACATTTTTAAAACACAAAGTTGGCAATACTTATGTAGATATCAGCTATGCTGACGCTACGGAAAAAATAAATGCCATAAGCAGTTACTTTCTCGATGCGGGGCTGCAAAAGGGCGACAGGGTTGCATTTATCATTGAAAACTCTCCAGAATATATTTTTGTGGATCAGGCCTGCATGCAATTGGGCTTAATTAATGCTTCCATTTACCCAACACTTACAGAGTCGGAAGTAGAGTATATTTTAAAAGATAGTGGTAGTAAAGCAATTATCGCTGGCACCCCTTTTCTCTTAAAACGAATTCTGAAAATTGACGCAAAAGGCACTGACCTGATTAAAATCATAACCACTTTTGAACCAACAGATCAAAATCCGAAGGTAATTTCTCTTGATGCTGTATTGAAACAAGGAAGTGAATCGTATGCAAATCAGAAATCAAGAATTCAAGAAATATTAGAGAGTATTCAGCCCGATGATTTAGCTACTTTGATTTACACCTCAGGTACTACAGGCGTTCCAAAGGGGGTAATGCTGAGTCACATGAATTTCATGAGTAATTGTGTGGCAGCTAAAATGGTAGTAAATGCCATTGGCAAAGATGATGTATTCCTCTCTTTCTTGCCCCTTTGCCATGTATATGAACGATTGGCTACCTACTACCTAAGCACCTATATAGGTAGCACCATTGCATTTGCACAAGGTATTGAAACAATTGCCAAAAACATTATGGAAGTACAGCCTACCATTATGGCATCGGTTCCAAGGCTATTGGAAAAAATTCACGACAAGGTTCACAAAACGGCTACTGAAAGTGGTGGCATCAAAACAAAAATATTTTACTGGGCATTCAGACAAGGGAATAGAAAGCGACTACTTAATGAAGATGGATTGAAGCCAGGACCTTGGTTATCATTGAAATTAAAAATTGCTGATGCTTTGGTATTTCAAAAAATCCAGGCAAAAATGGGTGGTAAGATGCGCTTAGTGGTGAGTGGTGGTGCCGCCATGCAACCACATATAGGTATCTTCTTTAAGAATTTGGATGTTACCGTGATGGAAGGATACGGACTTACCGAGACTTCTCCATTTTGTTCAATCAATGAATTCGAAAGGCAAGTATATGGTACTGTAGGACGAATCGCGATCGAACAACAATGTGCCATCCAAAACCCTGATACCAAGGAGATAATTACTATTCAAACTTACGACAGCTTCGATCCAAAGTTTAGTTGTGTAGAAGGTGAGATATTAATTAAAGGCCCCAATATTATGAAAGGCTATTGGAATAAGCCTGAGGCAACCAAGGAAGTGATGGATGCCGATGGATGGTTTCATACCGGTGATATTGGGCAATTTTATAAAGGCTATTTAAAAATTACCGACCGTATAAAAAACATGCTCGTAAATAGCCTTGGCAAAAATATTTACCCAACCCCTTTAGAAGCCTGCTATAGCAAGAGCACTAAGGTGGAACAAATTTTTATCATTGGTGATAAAAGAGAATATACTACCGCCATTATTGTACCCAACAAAGAAGAATTGAAAGAAAAGTTTGGAAAAACGGAAGCATTTTTCGAACAAGATGAAATATTTATTGAAGATGAAGAAATTCATAAATGGATGGCCGATGATATTCATAAATTAAGTAATGAACTTGCCAAGTTTGAGCGTATAAAGAATTTCCTCATCAAACGCACTCCTTTCACCATTGAGTCGGGTGAATATACCCTTACCCTAAAAGTGAAACGAAAAGTAGTTGAACAACGCTACAATACGGAGATTGATAAAATGTATGAACAAAGCTTTGTAAGCTAAAAATAGCCCCAATTTACAATGTCTAGAAATAAACTGATAGCCGATATCCAAGAAAAAAGAACATGCCTTTGTGTAGGATTGGATACCGACTTAGCAAAAATACCAACTCATTTAAAAGGCCGTCCGAATGCAATTCTTGAATTTAACAAGGCCATCATTGATGCCACCGCCGATTGCTGCGTTTCCTATAAAATCAATACCGCATTTTACGAATGCCTTGGAGCGAAAGGATGGGATTTGATGGAAGCCACCTTGGCATATATCCCAAAAAATATATTCACCATTGCCGATGCAAAACGAGGTGATATTGGGAATACCAGCACCATGTATGCAAAAGCATTCTTCGAAACTTTATCATTCGATGCGATCACCGTTTCACCTTATATGGGAAGCGATAGTGTGAAACCTTTTCTTGAATACAAAGACAAAACAACCATAATACTGGCACTTACCAGCAATGCCGGAAGTATCGATTTTGAACAGCTAAAAACTGGAGACGAATTTGTTTATGAGAAGGTACTAAAAACATCTAAAGAATGGGGCACTCCCGATAATATGATGTATGTAGTGGGGGCAACCAAAGCTCCTTCATTAGCTCAAATCAGAGCCATTGTACCCGAACATTTTCTTTTAATTCCTGGGGTAGGTGCCCAAGGAGGAGATATTGATGAGGTGCTTAAATATGGCGGTATTCCCGGACAAACAGGACTCTTGGTAAACTCTTCACGACAAATTTTGTATGCCTCTTCAGGTGAAGATTTTGCGGAAAAAGCAAGAGCCGAAGCCTTGAAATTATCAGGAAAAATAAGTTAAGAGAATTCTCTTAGAGTTTCACAAACTTACGTGTGTATGGAATACCATCGATGGTAACTTGCACATAGTAAACGCTGCCCGACAAGTTCTCGAGTTGTGATGCTGACACCGGAAGTGAAATATTCCCAGCTTCATAAATTTTATTATCGCTGCAAACAACTTCGTTGCCGAGTACATCAATAATTTTCACACTCACTGCCGCTTGATTGTTTAACACAAACTGCAAACTAGTACTGTTGGCAAATGGATTCGGAATTACTTTCAATCCAATATTAGAAGCCTCTGGCTTTAAACTTATTCCGTTGGCTAAATCCTTTATATTGATATCGTCGATATAGATATTATTTCCCTCCTTACTTACTGTTTCAAAGCGGAAACGTATGTTAGGCAATCCTGCAAATGAAATTAAATCGTAGGTCTGTAAGAACCAATCGGATGCTGCTGGCACATAGCTATTTGCATTCATTGCAACACCACCTGCCAAACTGTTTCCAGCTTTAGAAATTTTCACTTGCCAGCTTTGCCCGCAATCGGTTGAGATATACATTTTCAAAACATCGTTCACACCAGTGACCCGCTGTGCGTAGGCCGAATAAAAGGTAATAACCGGCTTGGTAACATTAGTGAAATTATACGCTTTGCTATAGAATGCATCGATATCGCCACTTGATGTACCCGTTGCATTATAATGTTTGATATAGAAACATGCTGCACCACTTCTTTTCGATGAGGTAATACGTTGCCATGTAGTACTATTTCCTCCATTATCCAGTACCCATCCATCATTGGCAAGTGAGGCACTTTCGAATCCTTGAAATACTGGAACTGGATCAACAGCCTGAAGTGGAGAAATAACTACATAGCTGGTGCGAGTTTGTGTATTGCTACCATTAGCATTTGAAACGGTAAGTGAAATGGTATAAGTTCCTGGCGTATTCCAAATCACATTCGTTGGGTTTTGTATGGTGCTATTTGGTGTTGCAGCTCCTGTGAATGTCCAATTCCAATTAGAGATAGGACCATTATAACTTAAATCGGTGACTGAGAATGCGGTACCCGTGCAACCAGAGGTTTTATTGATAATAAAATCGGCCAATGGAGCGCAGTTCGTTGGTCCATTGCCATCAACACCGGTAGCAGCTAGGTTGTTGGCCGAGTATAAATTGCTTCTATAATTTGAAAGTGCATTATCCATTCTGGCTTTTTGCCCTGCACTAAACATACTCTGACAAGTACCATTGGTATAATCCATATAATTCTCTAACATATCTGGAACATCGGAAATATAAGGTGAGGTAAAATTCGCGCATGAGTTGGTAGTGATTACGCAACCATAATTTGCTGTAGATGCTGGCGGAGTATCATTTACCTGGTCACCACCATTGCAACCACTTTGAAAGGTATGAAATAACCCCATTGAATGCCCCATTTCATGTGTTAAGGTACGTCCGTACTCACCAAATCCAGGGTTTGTAGGCTGTGTGCCAATTCTACCAACACAATCATGACGAATTACAATACCATCAGTGGCAGCTGCGCCACCCGAAGGGCCAGGAAATTGAGAATATCCTAGAATTGTTCCTGTACCACCTGAAGAAGCAATTGTTTTCACTACCCAGATATTCATATATTTGGTATTGTCCCAATCGGATAAGGCTTTCACGGCATTACCTGCATCGTTGGTAAGTGAACTATAAATTCGCTCAATCCCTTCAGTGCAGTTTCCATTCGGGTCAATTTTTGCCAATCGGAACTCAATAGATGCATCGGTAGCATAGGGTTTAAAGATAGCACGCGTATCAGAAGTATCCGGATTTAGCTTACGAAAATCTTCATTTAGAATTCTGATAGCATCTTCAATTTGAGCTTTACTAATATTCTCAGGCCCGTATTCATGAATAACGTGAAACACCACGGGAATAATTCGTACCGTGCCATTGGTTTTGTTTAATGACACATTGCTTTGTTGATATACTAGTTTATTGTATTCGGCTTGAAGCTCAGGATGTGCTTTGTTATATTGCTCGAAATAATAATCGCTTACACATTTTTGTGATATCCCTAGAATGGAACTAAAAAGTAAGGTAACGGTGATGAAAAAATACTTCATATGAATACTTGAATAGACGACTTCAACCCTATTCGGTTGCTTAATTTAAATGTATATGCAAATATACTCAAATCGAAAATTAAAACGATAGCGTTGCACGGCGCATTAACAAATGATTTAATATAATAATTGCGGTGCAGGCATCCACAATGGGCACAGCCCTCGGTACCACACAGGCGTCATGACGGCCCGCTGGCTGCAATATATCCTGCACCCCACTTCGATTGGCCGTAGTTTGGGGTTGCATAATAGTTGATACCGGCTTGAAAGCCACATCGAATACGATTTCCATCCCATTGCTTATACCTCCTTGAATACCACCACTATGGTTTGAGGTAGTATGCCAACCGGCTTCTGTTTTTTCGAATGCATCATTTTGCTTCGACCCCAAACTTCGGGCACCATCAAATCCATCACCAAATGCAACACCTTTAACCGCATTAATACTAAACATGGCCTTGGCAATATTGGCGTTTAATTTTTCGAAAAGAGGTTCACCCAAACCAACAGGAACACCTGTTGCCGAGCAACGAATAATCCCTCCAATAGTATCTCCTTCTTTTCTAATATTCTCGATAAGTGCAAGCATTTCGTTAGCTGTTTTTAAATCAGGACAACGTACGCTATTGCTATCAATTTGCGTTAGATCCAATTCATAACCTTCGGGGATTCGCACTTCTCCTACTGCCGATACATAACTTGCTATTGTAATATTTTGAGTATCCAAAAGTTGCTGTGCGATAGCGCCTGCAGCCACCAATGGGGCTGTGGTTCTCGCGCTGCTGCGTCCTCCCCCTCTATAATCATAGTGCCCATACTTTTTATCGTATACAAAATCGGCATGCGACGGGCGATAGAATTTCTTAATTTCTGAATAGTCTTCACTCTTAGCATCCTTATTTTCGATGATGATGGTGATAGGTGCTCCGGTAGTTTTCCCTTCAAATACCCCACTTATAATTTTAAACTCATCGGTTTCCTTTCGGGTAGTGCTGCCAGCCGTTGCGCCTGGACGGCGGCGATTTAATTGGTATTGGATCGCTTCCAAATCGAGTAGGAAATTCGACGGGCAACCATCAATGACTGCGCCCACAGCTTCTCCATGACTTTCACCAAAAGTAGTGACTGTAAATATCTCGCCTATGCTATTGAATGACATACTTGCAAATTAAGAGTATTTGAATTGGATCACAAGGGGATAAACCTGGAAGCCTGCACTATTTTCCATTTCTAAAGATGCGGTTAAATTCTAGCCAGAACATTGGATATGATTTAGAAACACAATCGGGGTTTTCTATTGTAATCTCCGGATATACCGCTTGAGCACTTGCAAAGGCCATGGCCATACGATGATCGAGATAGGTATTTAATTGCAAGGGTTTCAATTGAAGGCTTTCCGTTTTCAATTCCCATGTTTCATTAGCATTCAAGAAATGAACACCCAACTTTTTAAGTTCCACCTCTAATGAAAGCAATCGGTTCGACTCTTTATAAGCCAAGGATCTCAGGCCATTGAATTTTGCATCCATTTTAAGCAATGCACAGGCCACAACGAGTGCAGGAGCAATATCTGGGCAATCCACTAAATTAAATTCAGGTGCAATATGAGCAGCTTCAGTTTTGTTAATGATAATTCCTGTTGCTGTAAATTGGGTAACAACTCCCAAGCTTTTGAATAAATGAATACAGGCCTTATCACCTTGAACACTTTCTTCTTTTAGTCCGTGAAGTTCAAAAGCTTTACCTGTAACGGCACTCAACGAATACCAGAATGCCGCACTACTCCAGTCAGATTCTATATCGTCGATACTGAGCGCTTTTGCAGTATCAGGACAACCAGTTTGAATTTCGATAACATGGGCTCGCTGTGAAACTCGAGCACCAAACCATCTGAGGCATTCAGCGGTAATATTAATATATGGAGAAGAGGTTAATTTTTCGAGATGAATTCGCAATCCATTAGAAAGCATTGGAGCAATGAGCATCAAGGCGCTTAAAAACTGACTACTCATTCCCGCGTCTAGAGAAATATCACCACCCTGAATCGATGCACCACGAATAATTAGTGGCGCATTACCATCGATATTTTCATTTTCTATACTACCACCCAAGGCTAGCAATGCTTTTACCAATGGTTGTATTGGGCGTTCATTTAATTTTTGGGTACCATAAATTCGATGGGTGCCTTCTATAATACTAAGATAGGCAGTCAAAAATCGGAACACTGTACCAGCATCTTCAACATTAAATTCATTCGTTAAATTATCAAACAATAATCGCTTCATCACCAACACATCGTTGGGCAATTCATTGTCGGGAGGCAAGTAAACCGGAGCATATTTGGTAAGTGCCGACAAAATCAAACAGCGATTTAAAATGCTTTTGCTTTTAGGTAATTGAACTGAATACATTTTTAAAATGCCATTACAAATTTCAGTCCATCCATAATTTGTTTCTCTGCAACCTCAATATCGGTGCGTACCTTACCACTTCCAACGGGAAGCACCATGCGTATAGTAGCACCTCGGTTCTTCTTATCTTTTCGCATAAGCTTAATGAGAGTATTCAGATTCACGCTTTCAAGCGATGGCTTTTTGAAGTTCAGATCGTACCAAAATACGGTCTTTAAAAATTCATTATAATCTAAATCGAAGTCGCTATGGGCAATAAAAGCTTCCGCCAACAATCCCAAGGCTATTGCTTCACCATGCAGCATGGGCTTATGATACAACATCATATAACTTTCTAATGCATGACCTATTGTATGACCCAAGTTGAGTTTTTTTCGATCGCCAGCTTCTTTGGGATCGCTAGCAACAATACTCAGTTTATACTTCACCGACTTCTTAATACATGAGAGAATATTTTCATCCGAAAAGGTGCTGAATTTTTTCTCAAGATGAATCTTCGTTTCATTGCGGCCTTGAAGTATGGCATGCTTAAATATTTCTGCTGATGCCGATAGCAGTTGAGGAGCAGGCAATGTTTTCAAAAATATAGTATCAATACAGATAGCTTCTGGATTGGCGAATGAGCCAATCATATTTTTATAAGCGAGATAATCAATTCCAGTTTTACCGCCTATTGATGCATCAACCATGGCAAGCAGGGTGGTAGGAATATTGATAAATCGAATTCCACGCATATATACCGAAGCACAAAAGGAGCCCAAATCGGTAACGACACCACCTCCTAAATTGATGAGTAACGAATGACGGTCGGCATTTTTCTGAATTAAAGTCTGCCATACCTTTTCACAGGTTTGCAAATTCTTATTCGACTCACCACTCTTGATACTTATTTTAGTAAATACTGGTATATGTTTCTTAATGAGTGGCAAACAATGCTTCGCGGTATGCTCATCAACCAATACAAATACGCTTGTAGCCCCAGTTGACTTGAGTAAAGATGGCAAGGAATTGAGTCCGTATTTTATTTGCATTTGATGTATAATTAAGCAACGAAATTAAAGAAAAAAAGAGGTTGGATTTAAAAACATATTTAATTTACTTTTGTACCCATTTCATCACTATGTCATTGAATTTTTCAGATACCGAAATAGCATTCAGAAACAAAAGCAGTCGTTCATTAAAAAAAGCGTCGTGGTTGTTTAAGAGTTTTAATTACCCATGGGTAGTGCAACAAGGACCGTTACTTGCGGCCAATGCCCTGCGTTGGCATTTCCCGTTGGTTCGAAGCATTGTAAAGAACACTATTTTTAGTCAGTTTTGCGGTGGCGAAAATATTACCGAATCAATGGAGGTGGTGGCTTCCTTAGATGAATCGAAAGTAAAAGCAATTTTAGATTATAGCGTGGAAGGGGAAGAGAATGAAGAGAACTTCAACTATACCCGCGACGAAATAATTCGCACCATTGAAGCGGCAAAATCGAATCCTGCCATTGCATTTAGTGTGTTCAAAACCACTGGAATTGCACGTTTTTCTTTACTTGAAAAAGCCAATCCCGTTTACCATAGAGCTCTAGAAGCTGGGCAATTTCTTGCAATCGACGACTTGAAAGCCTCATTGACTCCAGCAGAGATGGAAGAAATTCAGAAAGCCTTCGAGCGTTTTAAAGCCATATGTGAGAAAGCAGCCAGCGCTGGCATTCGTTTATTTGTTGATGCTGAAGAAACCTGGATTCAGGATACCATTGATGCCTGGGTAGAAGGAATGATGCTTCAACTCAACAAAGACAAAGCTTTCATTTTTAATACCATTCAAATGTATCGCCACGATCGTGTTTCATATACCAAGCGACTCTTGTCGATTGCAGAATCAAATCAATTTCAAATAGGATTAAAAATTGTGCGTGGTGCCTATATGGAAAAGGAACGCGAACGCGCCCTTCAAATGGGTTACCCTTCGCCAATACAGCCCGATAAGGAAAGCAGCGATAAGGATTTCAATGATGCTGTGTATTTCTGTTTGGGCAACAATCGCATCTCTATTTGTGCTGGCACACATAACGAAGACAGTAGCTTAAAACTCACACAGTGGATGCAAGAAAAAAATATTGCCAAAGACGACCCTCGCATTTTCTTCGCACAGCTCCTGGGCATGAGCGATCATATTAGTTTTAATTTGGCGGCCTCGGGTTATAATGTAGCGAAGTATGTGCCTTATGGCCCTGTGCTGGCTGTGCTTCCATATCTCTCTCGTCGGGCTCAGGAAAACAGTAGTGTTAAAGGGCAGGTGGGTCGTGAGCTTGGACTCATCAAGCAAGAGCTTCAACGACGCACGCATTGATTGTTTCAATTACATACGAGCAACTCCAACAGCTGCAAGATCTGCTTCCATTTTGGGGCAGTCGGTACGATTATGCATGCATCTTAAAATCCAATCAATGCGAGTCGGCATGCCATTACGATACCTATGAATTTATTGCTGGATTTGCCAATCATGGAACGAAGGAATACACCAGCACAGAGAATATTGACCAAAATGAATATTGGAAATTGGGGTATCTCACCTATGAATACAAACATAATTTGCATGGCATTGATATTCTGAAAGGCACGCCCACAGGCTTTTCTGGATGCTTCTTCTTCGAGCCTCAGATTTTATTTTATGTAAAACGCAATAGCCTTGATTTAGAAATTATTGGAGGCAATGCATCTATTTTGAATGATATACTAGCGTTTAATATCCCCAATGAAACACCATCAATAAAAGCGTTACAACCTCGTATTTCGAAAGAGCATTATATCCAGAATATTGAAAAGATAAAAGATAAAATTGTAGCTGGTGATTTTTATGAGATCAACTTTTGTATGGACTTCTTCTCCCTTGATTCGCAAATATCACCCCCTCATGTGTTTCAACGTCTCAATCAAATATCACCTACTCCCTTTGCTGCGTATGTAAAGCATGACAAAAAATATTTATTGAGTGCAAGCCCTGAAAGATTTTTAAAACGCACCGCTCAACAAATAATAGCACAACCCATAAAAGGAACCATCAGAAGAAGCACCGACCCCAGCGAGGACGAGCACTTAAAAACACGATTACTACAAAGCGAAAAAGAGCGTGCAGAGAATATTATGATTGTTGATTTGATGCGCAACGATTTGGCAAGATGCGCTGAAACAGGCTCTGTTAAAGCAGAAGAGCTCCTTGGCTTATATACTTTTGCAACCGTACACCAATTAATTTCAACAGTAAGTGCATCCCTTGTATCAGATATTTCATTTGACGAAATACTGAAAAACACCTTTCCAATGGGAAGTATGACAGGGGCTCCAAAACGAGAAGTGATGCATATGATTGATGAACTAGAACAATCGGCGAGAGGAATTTTTAGTGGTAGTGTAGGTTATATTGCACCCAATAAAGACTTCGATTTCAATGTGGTCATCAGAAGTATCGTTTACAATGAGCTATTGAAATATATGTCATTGCATGTTGGCAGTGCCATCACCTATGATGCCGATGCAGAGCAGGAATATCATGAATGCTTATTGAAATCGCGAACCATGCGAAAAGCACTTCAATGTGATATCGATTTTGAAAATCTAAATTAGAATGCTTTATAGCCTTGTTTTTCGAGGCTAAGCTTCGTGCCACTTTTTGTGAAGCTATACATTCCTTCGATAGCAGGAGCACAATAGCCTATCACATGAACATCCTTGATACCTTTTATTTTTTCGAAATCGGCTTGCTTGATGGTGAATAATAATTCATAATCTTCACCGCCACTAAATGCCACTGTTGGAGGATTTAGGTTTAATTCGATGGCAGTATCAAATGTTTGCTGATCGATAGGAAGTTTTTCCTCATAAATCACCACACCTATTCCCGATTTCTCTGCAATATGAAATAACTCTGAGGCAAGACCATCACTAATATCAATCATGCTCGTAGGTTTGATGCCTGCAATATTTAAAGCAGCCAATTCTTTATTAGCACATTCAGGTTTTAGCTGACGACCTACAATGAAATCATAATTCTGAATATCGGGCTGAACATTAGGATTTTCGAGGAAAATTCGCTTCTCTCTTTCTAGAATTTGCAATCCCATATAAGCGGCTCCTAGGTCGCCTGTAACACAAATCAAATCGTTTTCTTGGGCTCCATTACGATAAATAATGTCTTCTGTCTTGGCAGTACCAATAGCAGTAACGCTAATCATTAAGCCTTGTTTGTTATTGCTTGTATCGCCACCAACTAAATCCACTCCATATTTATCACAGGCTAAATAAATTCCTTCATACAATTCTTCCATTGCTTCCACACTGAAACGATTACTCATGGCAACACTTACTGTAATTTGCTCAGGAGTAGCATTCATGGCATATACATCGCTTAAGCTCGCTACAACCGATTTATAACCCAAATGCTTTAAGGGAGTATAGCTCAAATCGAAATGAACACCTTCTACAAGCATGTCGGTAGTAACTACCTTACTCATTCCTGCGCCAGCATCAATTACGGCACAATCGTCGCCTACTCCCATCAGTGAAGATTCTTTCTTTAATTGATTTCCTTCGGTGAGTCGTTTTATCAAACCAAATTCTCCGAGCTCACTGATTTCAGTACGTGAATTATTTTCAAACATGGCGCAAAAATACTGAAACAAGAAGGAAGATGCGAATGGAATATTAAAACTTGCAAGAACTGTGTTCTGACAGGCTATTCGGATGGAAGAGAATTATATTTTATTGTTTTATAATAAACCACCTCCTTACTCAATATCAAAATTTGAATATCGCCCTGATAGTATCCCGAGATCCAAAGATTATTCTGTTTGCCTTTTTGATAAAGAAACCCTCTTAGATGCATCGGTTCGATAATCACATTTGAGTAAGATAAGTCCATCGTTTTATTTACTCGATAATTCGGAACAATACTCAAATCCCTTTTCAACTTCCCTAACGGAATCCATTGATCATATAGTGCAATAAATGCACTTTGAAATTCACGTTTCCAAAACCACTCATTATGCGCTCCATCGGCGACAACTGAGTCGGAAATATCACCTTTATAAAATCCATGATGGAACAAGGTATCACGCATTCGAAGCATATTGACACCCGTTTCCGAATCGCCTCCTTCGAAGGCTGCACATCGCATCACCAGGCGCATGAGTCGGGGTGGATTGCTTTCTGGAATCATTAGATAACTGCTATCAGAAACCCAATATGCGGGAGAGAGTAAGAGTACCTTTCCAAATTTATCGGGGTATTTAAATGCAATGTATTGTGAAATATTGGCGCCAAGACTACTCCCTCCTATTCCATTAAAAAGTGGAGATGACAAAGTTCGGAAAGCACTATCAATTGCCGGTTTCAATGTCATAGCAACAAATTCGGCATAGGCTTTTCCTTGACTCTCACCAAACCTTTTGGTATTAAACGGAATATACTCCTTCGATCTTAAGGCTCCCCCATGATCGATGGCGACAACGATGCATCCAAAACCTCCATGCTTTTGCATTGCGTTCATCGTTTCATCAACTCCCCATTCGTTGCCATTGGCAGCGGTAGTCTGGTCGAAAACATTCTGACCATCTTGCAAATAAATTACTGGGTATCGCTTCTTGCTTTTCGAATAATCTAAAGGCAATAAAATTCGGATGGTTCGATTTCGTTGGAGTTGAGGCATGTAGAAATCCTCCCACACGCGTACATTTTTTTGCGCTGTTGGTTTAAGTGGCAGTTGAATTGACCCTTTCGACCACTTCTCGATGCTTAACCAAATCGTATCAATTAAATTAGTTGGTTGAAAAACACGATTGGCCTTTTGCGAACCATCGGCATTCACTTCACACTGGACCCAGCTCCCTTGGGTAAACTTAAATTCAAAGGCTGACTTCTGATTTATTTTTAGATAATAAATACCATTTGATTTTATCATCTGGTATTCTATCATTGAAGGATTCCATTGATTAAATGAACCTGCAACAAAAATTTCTGTAGATCCTTTGGGGTATTTATTTACGATGATTGTTATTTCTGCACTGGTATGTAAAACAGAAAGCAGTAGCAGCAATAATAAATATTTCATGGAAAATTGTGCTTGAAGAACTGAGTGCTACTATATGATTTTTAGTAAGAAGACGTTTTTTGAGGGGCTCCTCCATTTTTAATTTTCTCCATGGCCATATTATAAACCAATTCAAATTGTTCGTCCCGAGTTAGTTCAGAGTTGTCAATCTCAATGGCATCCGCTGCTTTCATCAGTGGGCTGTCAATTCGCGTTGTATCAATCAAATCGCGGGTTTTTAAATTGGCTGCCACGTCGTCGTAATTACCCAATTGCCCTTTCGATTGCATCTCATCGAGTCGGCGCTGAATTCGCACCTCATCATTCGCAGTCATGAATATTTTCAATTCAGCATCGGGAAATACAACAGTACCAATATCTCTGCCATCCATTACCAAAGCACGATGGTCGCCCATGAGCTGTTGCTGCTTCACCAAAAACATACGCACCGCACTAATTGCGCTCACGGGGCTCACAAAATTAGCAACACGTAAAGTTCTAATGGCCACCTCCCGATCTTCCCCATTTAGAAAAGTATCTGTTTGGTTATTGCTTGGATTTACATGAAATGAGATATTGATATTTTCGAGGGCTGATGCCACCTCTTGAGCATTTTCGATCTCAATATTGTTCTCAAGGATATAGAGTGTAACAGCCCTGTACATAGCGCCTGTATCAATATATCGATAATTGAGACTGGCCGCCAATGCCTTCGCTAAGGTGCTTTTACCGCATCCAGAATAACCGTCGATTGCAATGATTATTGATTTCACCTTTGGGTACGAAGATAAAACAAATTGGAATTGTGACAACAAGAAAATACGGTATTAGAATTTCAAATAGATGAAATTCTGTGCTTCCGAATTATAAAACTGAATCACAAACAATATAACTAAGAAAACAACAATCACTTTGAGCAGAAAATGCAATGAATCAAACCCCTTGATTAGATGCTGCTTCCAGATTGGTGGCGTGAACTGCAAAAAGAGTGCAATAAAAAATATCACAAATACGCCCCAGTATATTGATATCCATTGCCCAAACAAACTAAAATTGGTTTGTGTGAAAATCATGCGATACATATCACCCGCATAAAATAAATCGGGAGCATCGAAAATTACAATGGTAAAAACAACAAAATGAAACGTTAAAAAAATACTTATGAAACGATACCCATTCGGTGATAATTTTGATTTCCATCCACGCCGTAAATCCTGAGATGCTACATCCCACCCAATAGCCAATCCATGCATGGCACCCCATAAAATATAGGTTAAACGCGGGCCATGCCATATTCCGGAAATAATAAATGTGAGGATACTTGCAAATACCACACCCCCCTTTTTAAATTTACGTAACGAATAATTCAAGGGAGTGAATACATATTCGCTCAACCAAGTGGAGAGTGTGATATGCCATCTCCTCCATAAATCGGTAATATTTTGTGCCATGAAGGGACGATTGAAATTATTGGCAATATCAAAACCAAGTAGCAATGATATTCCCATCATCATATCGGTATAGCCCGAAAAATCGTAGTAAAATTGTACCGCACCCATATAAACTGCAATCAAATTCTCCAATCCAGTAAACAAGGTAGGTGTGTTAAATACCCGTTCAACAAAATTATTCCAAAGGAAATCGGCAACTAAATATTTTTTAAGTACTCCAAGCATCAACAAAAAGAATGCACGACTCATTCTTTCTCTAGTAAATATTGATTCGAGCTTTAATGCAGGAAGTAAATCGCGAGCCCTAACGATGGGACCCGCTATGATATTAGGAAAAAACGATACGTATAATAAGTAATCGAAATAATTTTTCTCCGGCTCTTCAATCATTTCGTTATAACAATCGAAGATATACGACAAGCTTTTAAACACGTAAAACGAAATGCCAATTGGCATTAAAAGAGAGAGTACGGGGGCATGAAGCTGGGTACCAAAAGCAGTATTGAAAAGGCCGGTGAAGAAAACAGTGTACTTGAAATACAGTAAACTCCCAATATTCAATGTCAATGAAAAGAGTAGCAAACTAAATTTCCTATTCTCTTTGGAAGTTGCCAGTATGGCTTTGCCTATAATAAAATCGGAGGCTGCAATCACACACATCAAAATAATATAGAGCCCACTCAATTTATAATAAAAGAACAAGCTAAATATTAAGAGTGCGATATTTCGGGCAGTAATTTTATTTGAGATTAGAATATATATCAAATAAAACGCAGTGAACAATCCGATGAATAAAACCGAATTAAAAACCATGATATGGCTAGAAGAGTATTTAATTATTTCGAGGATGCGATTCATTGAGAATTCGGAATGCTTAATATTTACAGCGTTTATTTTTTAATGATGAGAATTTTTCCAGGAGCAATATTATTGTTCTTCATGTTGTTCCAGGTTCTGATTTGTGTCATGGTGACACCGTATTTTGTGGCAATTCCCCACATCGTATCTCCATATTTGACTTTATATTTTATGATGCCGGGTGCCGTCTTTGTAGTAGCCGCCTTCTTATTTAATGGAGCGGGCTTGGGCTTATTTACATACAGCACCAGAAGCTGTCCAATCTTTAAATAATTACTGCTTAAATCATTCCAGTCTTTAATATCAAATACTGTCACATTGTATTTTTTCGCTATCGATGATACCGACTCGCCCGATTTCACTTTGTAATATAATTTCAATTTGGTGGTATCATTCTCAATCGAATATGTCTCCACCAGAATAGAATCTTTTAATGAAAAAATCGAATCGGGTAAGTTGGAAATCATGTCTTTCTCAGTATCAATATTGGTGTTATTCGAACCAAGATATCTAAGATAGGAATTGAGAATCCCATTGACGATTAAGGACCCTTTCACATAATAACCTGCTGCACTTAAATGTACAAAGTCGCGATTGGCTAAGCCGTACTTACGCCATTGATACATGGAGTATTGCCCTCCAGCCACCTTAAAATAATTATAGTAGGCGCAGTTCCTATCACCCGCCACCTTCTTTATAATTTGAGCATGGTTCTGCGTGCCTATTACATTCATTCCTCTTCGGTATATATCCTGAGAGCATGATAGGATGATGGATGTTTCGGGGCAGGCTTCTTTGATATTATCGACTATACGTAACAGGTTATTTTCAAAATCATTCCAATTCAAACCTCCCAGATAATAATCGTTAGCACCCATATCAACAATTACTAAATCCGGTTGATAATCGCGCAACTGCTGTTCAAATAAATTTTCATGTAATAGATGATTAAATCCAGCTCCATTGATTCCAACACTACTGTATTCAACCCCTTTATTTTCCTCTGTTTCAAACTCAACTCCATAGCATTCAAAGCCCGTTTGTAATGAATCGGATGCAAACATCGAAATCTCGAAATTCTCGGAAGCAGCGGGAATGATACAACTCACATACGAGCAAGAAGAATCACTGTTTGTTTTAACGAAGATCTCATCATCCAATAAATTGTATTTGATTTTCATGTCAAAGGATTGTATTCCTTTTTTACACCAAATTTTCACCTTGCGAAATGATGGCCGCAATGTTTCATATTGAAATGTAAATCGTAAAGTAGCATTGGGATCGGAAGTCCAAACGGTGGCGCCAGTAAGGCCCATATCGTGTAATTCATTGTTTTGGATATTGCGAATCCCATTCCATGCTCCGGTATAATACGAGCGATAATCGTAGGCCGAATGCGTACCCGCCGCAGCATAAGGGAAAATAAATCCACGCCCACCGGCTCCAAAAATATCCTGCATGTGTTCACGAATGTATCCAGTGAAGATATCTGCTTGAACATGGGAGTCGCCAATATGCAATACCCTTACCTTTTTATGATTTGAATTTTTAAGTGCTTCATAAAAATGTGAAACGGCTTGAACATTGGTCCATTCAACAAAATTATTCTTGTATTTAATGAAAGGGTAGTAACGATCATAATGAATTTTACCACCGATATATAATGAGTCGGCAGGATTTGAATCTTCTATAAATCGGGGCGAAGAAAATGAGAACGTCAATGCCACCAACAGTGTCACCATCCCGACTATACTATATTTCAGGAGGTTATTTCTTTGCATAAAAATTTCTAATTACAAAATTATTATACTCCACCATGATGGCCTTGAAAATAAGATTGGCCATGATCTTTTGCCCTTTTGGAGTTAGATGACCTTCGAGCGTAGCGAGTCCTTTCTCATTCCATATAAGAATTGAATTCTCTCCTCCCATATTATCAAGCAAATTCCAAAACCCGCAATTGGCTTGTATTGCAGCTGCCTTCAAGGCATCATTCAAACCACGCACATATTTATATGATTGCGCTACGCCCCCACTTTTATAGGCCATATCACCATTGCCAATAACGAGTATGCTTGCCTCGGGTGCAGCTTCCTTATACTTCATAAACAAGCGATAAAACAACTCCTGTGTTTTAGCGCATTGCTCATCCGATTTGATATATGGAACCATATTATTTCCATACTCAAATATTACCAAGTGTGTATTTGAGCTCGATAAGCATTTGCTTAAGTATTGTTGGTTGATGAGCATGAGTCCATCGCCAGAGTGCCCGCGAATGGCATAATTATCAACGGTTACACCATGATCGCTATCTAGCTGCAAGCCAAATAAATCGACCATACCAATGGAGGTAAACTCCAGTCGGAAGGAACTCGAAATGGACGCCAATTCCAAGGTGGTGATGCCACTGGCATTGGTTGCTTCAATATCTTTAACACATAGCAGTTCGTTATCCGACTGACGAAAAACCTTTACTGTGAAGCCTTTCGGCGACCTGCCATATAACAAAGTCATGCGCTGATAACTTACCCCGTGATTTAAAGTGAATGACACTGATGCCTTGATCGAATCGGTATTGGCGGAGTCAGCGATTCCAAACTGAAATGTGTTTCCACTCAAACCGTAATCAGCACCTTTCTTAAATCGATTATTAAATACATTATATCGTGTAAGAGATCCATTCGTTTCGCGGGTGTAGGAGGCACAGCTTGTTACATCGTCGAAAGGCAGGTAGCCAATACCTGCACCACCAAACTTCGCTTGCAAGTTGCGACGTATTTCACATGTAATTCGGTCGCCCTCCAATTGTGAGTCGCCATAATGTGCGATGCGAATCAATTTCGAATCACGTTCTTCGATTAACGATTTGAAAAAATTATCGAGTGCCAACACCCCTTCCTTAGAAGGGTTAAGGATACTATTGAAATTGGTATCTAGAGACACCTCTGAAGTATTGGGTAAGAAGGCCGAATCGAGCAATGCCGTTTTGCTTAGGGCATAAATAACTAAGGTATCACTCTTGATGAGGTGCTCGGTAATGCTATCCACTTTTACCGAGGCTACCGATCCTGTGATTGTATCATTTGCAAATAAATCTCCAAGGCTACAAAAATGAAAATCGATGGGATGTTCATTGTTGCCCCAAAGTCGGATTTTAGGGTTCCATACTGCCATTGCAATAAATGCAGTTTCTAATAGCAATAGAATCACTATTGCTTGAATAGCATATTTTCTCAAGATACTTTTGTTGCAATCGTTTTAAGTAAATCGCCCACATTTTTCATAGCAATCAATTCCTTCAACTTAATTTTTATTCCAAATGCTTCTTCAATGGATGAAATCATCACCAAATGATTTAATGAATCCCATTTCTCTACATCCTTGGCACTCATGGCATCCTGTATTTGTAAGTTCGCGTCTTTAAATACTTCTTGAAAAACTGAATTTGCTTTTTCTCTAATTTCTTCGGGACTCATATCTGTATTAAATTAATTTCTTTTTTAAAATTGTTTCTCCATCAGTATCTTATGCTGTGTGGGAAGGTATTTTAGAATTTCGGCATTCGGCTGAAATTTTTCCAACACCATATTAAATCCAGCTTTTTCATATGCTCTTAAAGCTGAATCGTTATCCTTGGCGAGTATAATTTGCGCCTTAGATACTTCTGGGTTCTTCCCTTTTTGACTTGCTAAATGGGCATCAATTAAGGCCTTGACAATACCCATACCTCTAAATTTTTCGGATACATAAATAGATTCCAGTTGAAGGCTCCCTTCTTCTCTGCTAATAGTTAAAGGCTCCATTAAATGTGCCTTACTTAGCACCTTTCCAAAATGCTCTTTCCCAAATCCAAACATCAATACATTCGATTTAAGAATGTTGCTTGGACCTTCTGCTCCTTCTATCCAGCCACAAACAGCACCAGCCGGAATGCCATCAACATATGCTATTAAAAAATCACTTACACATAACTCCTGTCCTACAATATCTTCTGATAAAATTTCTGTTAGAACCTCCTTCACCTTGTTTTCATTCACCTCGAAAAGTGTTGCATAACTAAATACCGAGGTGCCACTTTTCTCAGCAGCAACAATAGTTTCCACTAAAAACGGAATATCATTTTCTGTAGCTTTCTTTATTTCCATTGCTTCGTTACTTGGCTGCATGCTGTATCATTTTTTCTAACTCCTTACGATCGGTTTTCCCATTGCTGTTCAACGGAAAAGCTACCAATGAATGGATTGCTGCAGGAATCATATATTCTGGCATTTGAGTTTTTAAATAATCAATCACCTCACTTACTTCCTTATTTAATTGCTCCACAAATAAAAATATTTGAGATATACCCATGGCGTTCGGCACTGCCACAGCAGCCACGCCACTGATTGATGTATACACTCGAACGTGATGTTCAATTTCGCTTAACTCTACTCTAAATCCGCCCATTACTTTTACCTGATAATCCTTTCTGCCAGCATATAATATCTCACCATCCTTATCGGCATACGCTAAATCGCCGGTACGATAGTAGCGAGCTTCGTTATACATAAAGAAGGATGAAGCATTTTTCTCTTCATTTTTCAAATACCCTTGTGTTACTTGTGGGCCTCCCAAACACAATTCTCCTTTAGCATTTGTTGGCTTGCTCTCCTCATCTACAATAAGGATATCGCAGTTTTTCACGGGATTCCCAATGCATACCATCCCATTATTTTCTTTGAGTACATTGCTACAATCGTAGGTCATACAAAAGATGGTTGCCTCTGTAGGGCCATATACATTTTGCACTTTTGCATTCGGAATACATCGCTTCCATTCTTGCGTTATATCGGCATAGAGTGCTTCTCCGCAAAATAATGAATACTTCAATTCGGGCAATTCAATCTCTGAGAAATAGGGGCGCAAGTAGGAAAGTATGGATGGCACCATCAAGGTGAAAGTTAGTTTATGATTTTCGAGGAGCTCATAAATAAACATATACTTCACCGAATCAAAGGGTACAGTATAAGCACAAGCGCCTTTAAGCAAAGGAACCAAATACGACATCACGGATAAGTCGAAGGTGATATCAAACATTTGAAGAAATCGATCATTGGAATTGAGTTCATAACCCAGCGCAAAAAATGAATCGATAAATGATTCCAAGTTATGATGAGTGATGGGTACACCCTTAGGCACACCGGTACTTCCCGAGGTGAACAAAATATAAGCGATATCGTTTGGAGAAATAATATGATTTCTTTCAAAAGATGCGGATGATAAATCAGCAACAGTTATAACCTTCGTTTTGGAAATATCGATGAGGTGATCAAAAGAATAAGAAGTATTGGGTGCAAATACAAAGCACAACTCCGATTGTTCAATGATACTCGTGTTGCGATCCATGGGATTGGCAGGATGAATAGGTACATATGCCGCCCCCGATAGCATGATACCAATAATTGCTGCATAGGTTTCAAAGGCATCGTAGCCAATAACACCCACAGGCAATCGTGATGTATTATGCAAATTCAAATAACTAGAAATGGCTTGCGCACGCTCTTGCAAAGCCCCGTAAGAATAGTATTGTTCTCTGATATAAAAAGCATTCTTATCACGATAGGTGACCAAACTCTGCTCTAACGCTGAAACCATTGATTGAATTATATTGGTGTATTGAACGTAGGTATTCGTGCTTTATTTCAAACTACTCAAAAAGTATTTTGGAAAATATGAAACTCTAAATTAAGCCAACGTATTATGCAACAAAGTAACTGAAAAGAGTGGAGCCTTGAAACAAAAGTAAATTCTACTTTTAAACAATTCAGAAGCCAATGTATTCATTACGTAGTAGAATAGCTACATCCGAAAAACTGTTTGGCGCACTAGTCGGGAGGGGTATAATTCACAAACGGGTTCGGGTGTGCGTATTTTTCAGGGATATCTATTTTCTTAAGATATTCCACATATTTTTTAGCTGAAGCATATTTGACACGCAGTAAAAAATCGTAATAGTCTTCGCTATTGTCAAGATAATATCTCGATTGCCAGTTCTTATAAAAATCGACTGAGCTCTTCCAATTCGGAAAATTCAAATAACCTCTTCTGTTTTGAAACCCAAACAAATTGTTTTTATTCATCAAGAAATTCGATTTCAGCCAACCTGTTTCTACGATCACCTGCCTTATAACAATATCCGAATGTTTAACCCCAATTTTTTCCATGTAAACAAAAACACTATCCAATAAACTCGTTCTACCAATCGACTGAGTAAGCACACTCGCCTTGACTTGCGTGCAGTACAATAGCACAAGCCCTAAACATAGGTATTGAAACAATAGAGTGAACTTTTTGTTCTGATGCATGAATACTTAGAATACTTTAAAATTTGCTATTAATGCAAATGTAAAAGATAATGACCATAAATTGATTCAAAATAAGCCCTTCCTCCGATTCCTAATTTTCGAATTTAAAGGTCAATCGTTTTATTGTTTTCGGTTAGCAGATTAGTGATTGGTGCAATTGCTCTAATCTATAAAGCGCGCTATTTAGTTTTAGCTATTGCGAAGAAGCATGCCTTCATTGAAACAACTTCTACAACGAGGCTCGTAACTTTCTTTTTCACCTAATAGCAAGGTGCTATCGCTTTCCACCAAACGGAAGGAGTGTGTAGCAAAATCGCCACAGCGCATACAAATGGCATGAACCTTCGTAACAAATTCGGCCTTAGCCATTAGGGCCGGGATGGGACCAAATGGCTTTCCGGTGAAGTCCATATCTAAACCAGCCACAATTACTCTTACCCCTTTTTTAGCTAGCACTTCGCATACTTCTGGCAACCCTTCATCAAAAAACTGTGCTTCATCTATCCCTACAATATCAACATTGGCAGAGATGAGGAGCAGATTGGATGAGGAGTTAATTGGGGTTGATTTGATACTATTGGAATCATGAGAAACAATTTGTTCCTCATCATATCGCACATCAATTGCAGGTTTAAAAATCTCCACTTTCAAGTTTGCATACTGAGCCCGTTTGAGTCGACGAATCAACTCTTCTGTTTTACCAGAAAACATCGATCCGCAGATGACTTCAATCCAACCCTTGGGGCCGGCTTTTTTAGGCTCTAAAAACATGGGGGGCGAAAATAATAATTAAATAGGTAAGAAAACTGATATCCTCCCGATACATCAATTTACATTTCAAATTTCCTACTTTCGCAAGATGAATGTATTACTCGCCATTCCGGCTCGTTATGGTAGTTCCCGTTTTGAAGGCAAGCCACTTACCAATATTCATGGAAAAACCATGATCCAGCGTGTGGTGGAACAATGCCAGAAAGTACAAGCCATTACCTCACATCAAATTACTGTGGTTGTTGCAACCGACGATCAGCGCATCTTGGAACATGCAAGCAACTTCACACTTACACTCATGACCGCTAATAATCATGAGAGTGGCACCGACCGCGTGGCCGAGGTTGTTACTCAATTGACTCAAAATTTCGATGTGGTGATTAATGTGCAAGGCGATGAGCCACTCATTCATCCCGAACAGATTGTGCAACTCATCGACTGCTTTGCAAATCCAGATACTCAAATTGCCACCCTTATCAAACCGGAGGAATACCATGCCGGCCTCGATTCGCCGAATACCGTAAAATGTGTGGTGAATACATCACTCAAAGCCATCTACTTTTCAAGGTATCTCATCCCATTTCATCGCAATGAGTCGGCAACCACTAGAAAAGAGTTTTACCGTCATGTTGGGATGTATGGATTCAAGCCTAATGTTTTGAAAGCCCTTACCCAGCTTCCCATGTCGACCCTTGAAAAGGCCGAATGCCTCGAACAATTGCGCTGGATTGAAAATGGATATGAAATTCAAACCGCACTCACGCATTTCGAAAACATCTCGGTTGACAGTCCGGAAGACCTCGAAAGGGTGCTTGCCCGACTTTAATTATTGCCTTTCTAAACTAATCACAATCATCCTTGGCAACGGGCATTATTGCGTAACTTTGCGCCGATGTTTTTAGAGGTCAATGATAAGAATCCCAATTCGCTGCATATAAAACAAGCAGTGAAACACTTGAAAGAAGGAGGAATCATTATTTTCCCTACTGATACCATCTATGCTATTGGATGCGACTTGATGAATTATAAAGCCATCGAGAAGCTTTGCAAAATATTCAATTCCAAGCCCGAAACCTCAAGCTTGGCATTGATTTGCGACGATTTAAAGCATATCTCCGACTTCACCACGCCTTTTGACACTCCTGTATTCAAGCTCATGAAACAAACGCTTCCAGGACCTTATACATTCATTTTAAAGGCCAACAGCAATGTCACCAAGATTTTCCATAACAAGAAAAAAACGGTGGGAATTCGTGTTCCCGACAATAATGTGGCCCGAATGCTCATTCAGGAGCTAGGGAATCCGATGGTTTCGAAATCAATTCATAGTACGAATGAAATCGAGGACTATATCACCGACCCGTATGAGATTTTTGGAACCTATGAGAAGCAAATAGATTGCATGTTAAGTGATGGATACGGTAATAATCAGCCATCTACGATAATTGACTGTACCGAAGAAATGCCATTTTTGGTTCGGGAAGGCAAAGGAGAGGTTAAGAGTTTAATGCTCTAAACTCCCTATCATTACAAAAAATAATCCATACAAACAAATCTTTATTTTAGTCCAAACCTTGTCCCGTATAGCTTTTTTGGGTATTTATGCTTAAATTTGCTGAACAGTTCTATTAAAAGTTTAAATCAATTTCAATATGCAGAAGAAAAGAATAATGTTCGTTTCCTCAGAAATGAGCCCTTTCTTAGAAACTTCAGGTATTGCAAACTTAGCGCTCCGTCTTCCAAAGCACATTCAAGAGAGAAACACTGAAATTCGTGTGTTTATCCCACGTTTTGGAGTTATTAACGAGCGCAGAAACAAGTTGCATGAAGTAGTTCGTTTGTCGGGAATTAATATCAATATTGATGATACCGATTATCCATTGACGATTAAAGTAGCCTCTTTGCCTCAAGCCAAATTGCAAGTCTATTTTTTAGATAATGAAGACTATTTCCACAGAAAATTCATTTTTAACGACGAAAACGATAAGTTTTTCAAGGATAATGATGAAAGAACTATCTTTTTTTGCAAAGGAGTACTCGAAACATGTAAAAAATTAGGATGGCCTCCTGACTTAATTCATTGCCAAGGCTGGATGACCAGTTTGATCCCTATGTATTTGAAGTCAACTTATAAAGACGATCCTATTTTCCGTAAATCCAAAGTAGTGTATTCGGTTTTTGAAAATCAGTACAATAGCTCCCTTGGAAAGGAATTCATCCGCAAAGCTTCTTTACAACATGTAAAACAAGAACACACTGCTCCATACGAAAATGGAGAATGTGCCAGCATGTATATGGGCGCTATTGCACATTCCGATGGAATTATTCGTGCATCAGATAATATAAATAGCAAGGTCGATAAGTTTATCGATACTCAAAAAAAGAAATTAATATTAGAGTCCCCACAGGGCGAATCCGAAAATTTGATTGACATTTACGAAGAGTTTTATCACAAAGTGATTGATGGAAAATAAACTGAGTTTCGCCGGAATTTTAATTTTAGTATCTCTCTTTGTCGTTTCATGTAAGCGCAAAGATAATGTGGGTAATGGCCTTGTACCTGAAGCAACCAATAGCAATATCATTTACACCGATACGCTTACCATGCTTACCCGTACTGTTTTGGAGGATTCGATAATCACCTCCGAACTGTCGTACAATGTACTCGGCACAAGTGACAATAGCACTTTTAACCTTACCCATGCCACCGTTTCGGCGCAATACCTGCTCCCACGCGATAATTTTACTTTTGGAGGCGCTACCAAGTTCGACTCCGCAGTATTATACGTAGGATTTTTAGCCGCCGACAATAGCGAAGGAAACAGAAGCTTTGGCGATATCAGTACCGCACAACGATTCAGTGTTCACGAGCTAAGCAGTGGATTGGACGCCACACGTTCTTATTATAGCAATAGCTTTATTAATTACAGTCCGGTTTCGTTGGGGTCATCGAATGGAATTCTGAATCTACGCGATAGTATTTCCATTGTATTGGGAAGCAAATCTTCTAAAATGCCACCAGCATTGCGCTTCAAGCTTGATGATACCTGGGCCAAGAGTAAATTATTTAATGCTCCAGGTACCGCGTTCTCAACCAATACCGATTTCTTAAATTACTTTAAAGGTTTATCCATTACTAGTGAAGGCGTGCTTTCAGGTAGTGGAGGTTTTGTATATGTGAATTTAAGAACAACTAATAAGTCAAATGCTCCTACGGGTGCTGCCTTGGTAGTATATTATAATGATTCCCTCTCTGTTTCATTCACTGTGGGAACAACATCTCGTCGTATTACTACCTATAATCATACCCTCCCTACTCCTCCACTTACGTCTTTACCACAAGACTATGCCTATCCTGGCACACATTATAATGCCGATACTTGCTTTATTCAGTCGATGGGTAAGTATAAGATGAGAATTCAAATTCCTTATCTTTATGAGTTGGTGAAGAAGTATAAGAACATCGCTATTAATAGTGCAGAGCTCATTATAAAACCTTACGGAAGCTGGTTGAATGCCGATTTCTACGCACCTACTAGTTTGCGATTATTACAACCCAATGCTACCACTGGCAGAAATGACTTCATTAAAGACATTTTTTATGCAGGCAGTTCTCCATTAAATCCATATTATGGTGGCTATTATAATACCACCTCTGGCGAATACCGTTTCAATTTTACCTTGCATCTGCAAGAGTTAATCAACGACTATAAGGCCACTGGCAATACAGATAAAAACCGTGGACTCTATCTAATCATTCCTACCGACAACCCTATTGCGGCGAGTCATTTGGTGATGGATACAAGAAAAGGACCCGGCATTAAACTTAAATTATACTACACCACTCAAAATTAACTTACGGTGATTGTAATACTAAAAGAGAATCTCTCTAAAAAACAGGTAGGCGAAGTGCTTCGTCAGCTTTCCGATTTAAATCTCGAAATTCATAATGCGACGCTGAACGACAGAAATATTGTTGCAATCAGTGAATTTCCTCACGACTTTGACATTCGTCGCATCAAATGACTTGATGGCGTTCAAGATGTGTTTGAGGTACGTGAACCATATAAATTGGCCAGCCGTACTTGGAAAAAAGAACCTACCACTTTCGATGTGAAAGGCATTACCATTGGTGGTAATATGATTAATACCATCGCAGGACCGTGTGCTGTGGAGAGTGAAGAACAGATTTTCTCTATTGCAAAAATGTTGCATCAAAATGGAGTGAAGTTTATTAGAGGTGGTGCTTATAAACCAAGAACATCTCCTTATACATTTCAAGGGATGGCTGTTGAAGGACTGAAACTCCTGCGCCAGGCGGCCGATCAATACAACCTAAGAGTGGTTACCGAAATCATCGATTTAAGTGTACTCGACGAGGTTTATGAATATGCTGACATATTACAAGTAGGGACTCGTAATATGATGAACTTTTACATGCTTACTGAATTAGGAAATATCGATAAGCCCGTGATGTTGAAACGAGGTATGAGCAGCAAAATCACCGAATGGTTGATGAGCGCTGAATATGTTTTAAGTGGTGGTAACGAAAAGGTGATTTTGTGTGAAAGAGGTATTCGTACCTTCGATAGTAGTGTAAGAAATACCCTTGATGTTGCGGCCTTCCCAATCATAAAAGAATTGAGTCACCTCCCTGTATTTAGCGACCCCAGTCATGGTACCGGATTGCGCCATCGTGTAACTCCTATGGCCTTAGCTTCAATTGCGGCTGGCGCCGATGGACTCATGATTGAAGTTCATAACAACCCTGAGCAAGCATTGAGCGATGGACCACAATCTCTATACCCCGATCAGTTTGTTACGATGCTGGAGAAAATCAAACCCATTGCACATGTAGTTGGAAGAACCTTGGATATTGAGATTCCAAACACGGCTACCGCTGCTAAATAATAAATTTTTCTTTGCTTTTATTTTGAAAAACGAATGAGTTGTTGCTCAACAGCGGCAAGTCCTTCTTCAAAACTTACCGGATTATATCCTAAAATATTTCGTGCTTTATCGATTTTCAATCCTGTTACTGGAGGGCGTTTGGCTGCTTGTTTCAAGGAGTCGCTTTGAGATGGGGAAATTAATGATGCATCGAGTTTCCAATAGGCCGCTACATGTAGCGCCAATTCATAAATGCTCATATAATCCTTACCCGCAAGGTTAAAAATTCCTGTCGCTTCCTTCTCTGCAATTAGGATGCAGCCTTTGGCAAGGTCGTCGGCCAAAGTGGGCGTGCGAAACTGATCATTCACCACATTGATCTTTTTACCTTCTTCCAAATTTTTCTTCACCCATAAAATAACATTGCTACGGCTCATATCCGAAACCACACCATAAACGATGATGGTACGTGCAATCGACCAACGGTGAGCAAAGGTTTGTACTACCTGTTCACCCATGAGCTTACTATCGGCATAAAAGCTGATGGGGTTGGCTTTGGCCTCTTCATCATACATGCCACCAGCGAGCGTTCCATCAAAAATAAAATCGGTACTCAGCTGAATAAAATGCGCTCCAACGGCGTTGGCGGCATCTACCAAATATTTCACGGCATTAACATTGAGTGCCAGGCATAACTCTCGCTCCGACTCACATGCATCTACATTGGTCATGGCGGCACCATTGATAATAAAATGCGGCTTATGTTTCTGAATGATTTCGCTAACCTGCTTCGAATCGGCGATGTCCATTGACTCGTAGCTATATCCTTCGGTTTCCGATGCACGGTTCGCACCTTTTGCTGTCGCTATTAATTCGAATTGGGGATGATTCGCTAATTGCTCCAACAATTTCTGACCTAGTAAGCCATTGCTTCCTGTAATGAGTATTTTCCTCTTCATTGATGGCAAAGTTAGTAGATAATTCATAATTAAAACCTTCCATCAAGTAATTCAATGTAGTTGAAAATGTAAATTTCGTGTAAATACCCCTATTTGTGAATATTCTCATAGCCCATCTTTGTTTTGTTTTTTATATTTTTACCGACGCAAAAAATCATAATAATTATGGAGTTAAAAGATATTGTTCATATTTCAGGAAAGCCGGGCTTATTCAAAATTGTAGCCCATGGCAAAACCAATTTAGTAGTTGAAAGTATTGATGCTGCGAAAACACGTACATCAGTGTCTGTATCACAAAGATTTTCAATCTTAGAAGACATCTCAATGTTTACTACGGAAGATGATATCAAGTTACGTGAGGTATTGGTGAAGCTCAACGATATCGTTGTTGCAGGAACAGCAACTCCTACTGCAAAAGGTACGGATGCTGAATTGAAAACATTTTTTGAAAAGGTATTACCTACCTACGACAAAGAACGTGTGCATCTTTCAGATATCAAGCGTTTGGTACAATGGTATAGCCTCTTGAATGGCGACCTCGATTTCGAAGCAATGCGTCAAGCGAAGGATAATGAAGATAAGGATGATACAAAGATTGAGCATCATGAAGTGAAAAACACGATGATCAAGAATCAACCTGCAATAAAGATTGATACCAAAGGAAAAAGCAGTGCAGCTAAAACAGCAATCAATCGCAAAACAGTTTAATTCAACCTGTTTTTAATACATAAAAAAAACCTCTCCGATAATTCTGAGAGGTTTTTTTATGTAAGTATAATTACAATGATTCGTTTTGAAAACTCAAACAGTCATAATTTCTTTTTCCTTTTGCTCCAATGATTTATCTAATTGATCGATATGAGCATCAGTCAATTTTTGAATTTGCTCATCTAGTTTTTTACCATCATCTTGAGGTAAACCAGCCTTAACCAATCCTTTCGATTTCTCCATTGCATCTTTACGAATATTACGAATAGCAATCTTACCATTCTCCGCTTCGTTCTTAGCTTGCTTCACGAGGTCTTTTCTACGTTCTTCAGTAAGCGGTGGAACCGTTATTCTTACTATTTTTCCATCATTTTGAGGATTTAAACCCAAATTTGCTTTCGAAATTCCCTTTTCAATTTCGGAGATCAAACTCGCTTCCCAAGGTTGAATTTGCAATGTACGAGCATCGGGTGTGGTGACGTTGGCAACCTGACTTAGTGGTGTAAGATTACCATAGTAATCAACCATAACTACATCGAGCATTCCCGGAGTAGCTTTACCGGCGCGAACTTTCGCGATTAAATCGGTAGCATGGCTGTATGCATGATCCATTTTTATTTTGGTATCATCGTGCAGGGCTTTTGATTGTTCTTGCATATTGTGAATTTTTAAATTAAAGTGCGAATATACTAAATAGGCGCTCTAAAATAAAAAGGCCGTCGCTATTTTAGGTTTGTACCTCCTAAAATAGCGAACGGCCTATTCCAAATCAAATCTATCTTATTACTTCTGAGGTTGCGGCATCACCTCTCCAGGTGTCTTCGCGGGCAGCGGTTGTTGGGCTGCCTTGCGATTGCGAGCCGCTTCCCGATCCTTCTGCATCTGAGCTTTTGCTTCCTTTTGCTTTTGTTGATATAATGCAAACTGATCGGCACTCAATACCTTCTGCAATTCGATATTACGTTGGGTCATGATTTCCTTTTTTGCATTCCTCAAAGCTTGCTTATTGTCACAATAGGTGTGATTGGCGGCTTCCATCTGCTCAATTGCTTGTTGATGAATTTTCATAATGGCTGTTTTCTGCACCTCCGTAAGCTGTAAATATTTACTCATTCGAAAGGTGAGCACCAAAGCTTTTTCTTCAGAGGTTAGTTTTTGAGCGCGAGCTTGAGAACTAATGCCAACTCCAATAAATAAGAGCAGCATCAAGATTTTAATTATTTTCATGATATAAAGATTAAGTGGTTATAAATCGAAGGGTAGGATGCATAAACACCTCAATAGTTTAATTATGTAAGGAATAATTAAAACATCAATTCTGAAAATACAATACCTTTGCCATATCATGGAATACAGAAGATTAGGAAATTCGGGGATACAAATTTCAGCGCTATCCCTCGGTTCGTGGCTTACCTTTGGTGGCCATATCGACGACGCAACAGCCGACTCACTCATGAGCATTAGTTATGATGCTGGCATCAATTTTTTTGACAATGCCGAAAGCTACCAGGCAGGCAAAAGCGAAATTGTGATGGGTGCAATACTCAAACAAAAAACATGGAGTAGAAGCAGCTACCTCGTATCGAGTAAAATATTTTGGGGAAGCGAAGAAGGCAAACCCAACCAGAAAGGACTCAGCCGCAAACATATTTTTGAAGCAACGCATAAATCATTGAAAAGCCTTCAACTCGATTATATTGATTTGATGTTCTGTCATCGCCCCGACAAAACCGTTCCTATTGAAGAAACTGTATGGGCCATGCATTTGCTGATTCAAAAAGGCCTCATTTTATATTGGGGAACTAGCGAATGGAGTGCAAGTGAAATTATGGAAGCACATCTTATTTGCGAACAGCACCATTTGATCAAACCCATCATGGAGCAACCGCATTATAATATGTTTGTGCGCAACAAATTAGAAAATGAATACTTACACTTGTTCAAACATAAAGGCCTTGGCACTACCATCTGGAGCCCATTGGCATCGGGGCTCTTAAGCGGTAAATATTCTAATGGAGTTGCTACCGATACCCGATTGGGTGATGAAAATTTGGCTTGGTTGAAAGATAGTACCTTGAATGAAGATCGTATTGCAAAAGTAAATAGCCTTCAGGTATTAGCCAACGAACTTGGACTCAGCTTGCCTGTTATGGCCCTTTCATGGTGCTTGAAAAATAATAATGTGAGTACGGTAATACTTGGTGCTACGAAAACCAAACAACTCGAAGAAAACCTTAGCGCCATTGACAAGTACACCCTATTGACCTCCGAAATCATGGAAAAGATTGATGGTATCTTGCAAAACAAACCAGTACTTCCGGCTTACTAACTGATTGTTTTTTCTCTTAATCTCGTTTTAAATTTTCTGTAATACGGCTCCAAAAAGGGTATCTGCTTGCTTGTCGTATCCTATAAAATATTGCTTGCTCACAATTTTAAATCCAAGCTTTTCAATCTCATTAAGTTGATCTGTATTTTCGGTAGCATATACCGAACAAGTGATATAAACCAGTTGGCCGTTGGGTTTTAGGTATGGGATTATATTTCGGATGATTGATTTTTGCAAGGCTGCATATACTTTTATTTCCTCCTCCTTAAACTGATAGAGCCTTTCGGGAGTGCGACCCCAGGTGCCACTTCCGGTGCATGGAACATCAGCAATGATCATATCGAAGAAACCTTCTGGAATTATTTTTTGATTGAATTTCAAATCACCACTTTTATTTACGGCATCAAATTCACTAACGCCTGCCGCTTTCAATCCTGCATGCTGCAATCGTACTTTTAAATTTTCCAAAATCGTATTGCGCTTATCGCTGCAATAGAGTTGAATATTGGGATGTGCGTCGAGCAACATCATGCTCTTACCTCCTGCCCCACTGCAACAATCCCATACAGATGCTCCAGGCGCTGGGTTCATGAGTGCCACTGTAGCCTGCGACGATAAATCCTGAACCTCATAGCTACCTTCGGGCAGGTATTTTGAAATGTCGAGAGCCGCCTCAAAAGCGAAAGTGTTTTTTGACTGCGTAAATTTTACTGCTTGCTCATTTAAGATTTTTGCAATTGTTGGCGTTTCGCTTTTCGAAACGCGAATATAAAATGCAGGCTGATGTAAATGGGACATTAGGAAAGTATTCATATCCAAATCCCTATCAACAAAGGATTTCCCAGGAAAATAAGAAGCCCATGAAATAATTCCAGCAGATTCTAAAAGTGAAAGCTTCTCATCTATACTCAAAGCCCAGGAGTTAATTAAATCCAACGGGCAATTAATAATCGATAGCAGGAATCGATGAAAATTATTGGGTTCGGTGCTTGTTATAAAGCCACTATAACAAAGCTTCTCTTCAAAACTAAGTTTACTGAAGAGTGTCTTGCAACGAAAATATTTATAGATGGTATCGCTATAAAACCTGCGATCGCGAGATCCTAACTGTCGGTGTTTGCGATAAAATTCTTTAGTAAAATGATGTAATGGGGCGTCATCAGGATAGGATGTAAGTAACTCCTTTATAATATCTAACTGAATGATTTCACGCATCAGTATTGTCGGTAAAGTTTTAGCTTCTCATATCTCCATACGGCATGATACCCATTAAAAATACCGCCATTGCTGGGATCCTGATGATAATAAAATCCTGCGACTTCATTCACATAGTCTTTATTCAAACAATTGTTTAACCAATCTTTCCCATCTGCAAATGCTTGTGATAAAAACAAAATATCATTATATCCTTTGTAGGTAAATTCTACCGGGTCTTGATTATAGCTTTCGATAATTTTCTTTCGAAGGGTTCCTGTTGGGCCATCTTCAAAATTCACGAAGAAACGGGAGAAGAATTTCACTTTCAAGGTGTCCCAAATTTCGTAAGCGGGCACTTCCGATTCGAGCACTTCAAAATAACAGAATACTTCGGGTGCCGAGGAAACGATTGTCTTTATCTGACTCAGTGCTTCATTAACAAAATAACTGTTTTTGCAATTGACAAAAAACACATACTGATTCCCCTTTACCAGCTTAGAAGTCAAGGGTCCATTCTCCTTTTTGCCCAAATCGAAAATCATCATTTTTGAAGTATCGATATTGGCATTCAAATCAAGTTTAATGATACTGTCCATGGCGCGTGCTTCCCTCCCAAACTTGCCCTCCTTGGAGTTGTACAAGAAAATGTATTGCTTGTTCTGGTTTGCAAACTGACGTTCGAAATAGCTAGAGAAATAAGCCGCGTAGGCCGTCATGTTTTTTTGAGATGAAATAATATTGGATAGTTTCTCCGCATTATAATCCTTTTCAAAAGGCAGATACATGATGGTGTTTCTCTTTTGAATAATTGGTGTAGCCATTTCAACACCACTTTGAAATACAGGTCCAATGAGTACATCTAAATCGCGGTATTCTTCTTTATAAAGTAGCGATTCTACAATACTACTGTCGAGCTCCGTATCCTCAACAAAGAAATCGATTTTTACATTTCCGGTTTTTTCTATCGAATCAATTGCGGCTTTTACACCCGCCAAATAATCGAGGCTCGATAAGGCAAAGGCATGCATCACAGGGGTTGTATCCGTACCCTCCTTGAAAAATGGCATAAACAAACCAACTTTGAAATGCTTATCCTTTTTAGGGATTTCTATAGCTGCCGATGGCTCGCCATGTGAATTATTTGGATAGGCTGCAACGGATTGTGCTTTTAGGAAATTAGAAACCAAGCACAAGGAAATCAAAATCACAAAAAAACAATTACGAAGTA